>DATNCR010000150.1:0-5714 GCA_035607135.1 Nitrospiraceae bacterium | reverse complement strand
GGTGCCCAGGCAAAGCCGATAGCCAAACGCCCGTCGGCTATTGTCAACAAGGATGCCGTAGCCCGCGTGCAGGCACAGCAGATGGCGATGAAGGCAAAGGCCGCGCAGCCGGCCGGCATTTCACCAGGGGATATGCAGAGTTTGGGAGAAGGACTTGGGGACGCGTTGCGGACGTTCAAGCAGGCCGTTGCTGATGTCCGTAATTCGGTCGACCCTGAGATACGGACAATCCAGGCCGAGATGGATTCTGCCCAGAAGGAATTCCAACAATCTATCGAAGCGGCCAAAGATATGCCCGCCTTGCACGAAGAGCCTCCTAAACAAGCCTGAGCTAAGGTGCAGTCTTCAGGCTCCCCCCAATGCCTGTGCCAGCTCTGTTACACCATTTCTCGAATCAGAGGGTGTTCAGCTGTCCCGTCGGTCCTACGCCTCGCGGCGATGTCCAAGACTTTCCCCATTCATCGAAGGAACGCTCGGTCTCTCTCTGCCGGAGTGGCTTTGTCATGAGGGTAGGGAATTGTGTCTGAGATGGGCCAAGGGGATGCGAGCAATGGGGTACGTCAGTGGGAGAAAAGAGGAGCTTAGGTCGCCAACCGGGAACGATTCAATGCATCGACGAGTTCGACAAGCTCTTTGCGGGCCTTTTCATCGATGTTGGTGAATTGGACGCCCATTCCGGGGAAGAGTAGGTGCCGTTCAGGTTTGTTGCGAGTCCAGGCGACCTTCGCTTTGGCCTTGTGTTTTTCCCAGGGACGATCGGGCAGTGCAAACTCGACGGATAGCTCTGTTCCAGGAGCCAGCGGAGCGCTGCTTTCAATGAACAAACCACCTGCACCGATACCGCCGGTTAAGCTATCGAACTGTTTGCCTTCCGGCGTCGTGTAGCGAACCTTCACGGCAAGCGGGGCTCTCGGATGAGAGCGCGCATGCGCAAAGCGCACATCGTCGTCGCTGGCAAGAATTTGTTCAATGACCGCTCCCCACGACAGGGCGCCAAGCGGTTCACCTATGGCACTATGAAGCATGACCACTTCTTGTTCGGAATTCATCTCAAGGATTTTCCCCTCATGCCCTTCCGTCGTGACCACAGAAACTTTCATGATCAGGTCCTTGGCTTGAACGCGGGACAATTCGCTGGCCGATGGATCGTCACTAGGCCGGCTGCCCGACGGTCTGGAGGGATTTCACCACTTCGAGCACACGGTTGCGGATTTCGGGGTTAATCTCCGTAAAACGAACTCCCATGCCAGGGCTAAACGTATATTGGTCTGCTTTTGGGCAGACCCATGCGACGAGACCCTTCGCCGGCAACCATTCTGACGGCTGCTCTGGCAGAGAAAATTCAAGGGCGAGCTTGGTGCCGACCGATAGAGGGTTCACGCTTTCGATAAAGAGCCCGCCTCCACCAATTCCGCCTGCGCGACTTTCAAACTGCTGACCTTCGGGGGTTGTATATTTGACTCGGAAGGTGAGTGTCACGCGTGGCTCATTTCTCGTATCCCGGTTCGCCTGGGGTTTACGATAGGCCAGAATCTGGTCGATGACAAAGTCCCAGGACAGGTTACCCATGGGTTCGCCGTTGACCCCCAGAAGGGTGATCACCTCACGGTTTGCATCAAGATCGAGAGTTTTTCCTTTGTGCCGAAGGCTTGAAGACACGGGATATTTCACAGGTCCTCCCTATTCAATCCAGATCTGTAACGCAAGTATAGCGCAGCATTTCATCTTGTCGAGGAAAAGCGTCGACTCATCAGCGTTGCCACAGGTTAGGGGGGGAGAGGGAGCAGAGCCGTAGGTATCCAAGAAGGGAGGACATGAAGGTATCCCCAGGCCAGGATGGTCCTTCCTGGCTTGGGGTGTCCTGGGGAGACTTCCGGCAGGGAGAGCGAAAAAATCTATAGTTGTAGGAGCTTAGGCGGTTTTTACATCCTTATCTTGTTCAAAGATGCGGATAGGAGGGTGCTTGCCGAGTATAGCATCCTCGGTGATGAGGACTTCCTTAATCTGCTTCTGAGACGGCGCATCATACATCACGTCCAACATCACATCCTCAAGGATGGCACGCAAGCCTCGAGCGCCGGTTTTCTGGAGAAACGCTTTCCGTGCGATCGCGCCGAGCGCGCCTTCCGTGAACTTGAGCTTCACCTTCTCAAAGGAGAGCAATTTCTCATACTGCTTGGTGAACGCGTTTCTCGGCTCGGTCAAGATTCGGATGAGCGCGCGTTCATCCAGCTCATCTAAGGTGGCGACGACCGGTAGTCGACCGACGAACTCCGGAATCAAACCGTATTTAAGGAAGTCTTCCGGCTGAACTCTCGCGAACAATTCGCCGAGTCGTATCTCGCTCCGTCCGCGAACTTCGGCTCCAAATCCCATGGCCTTTCGATTCAGGCGTTGTTCAATAATTTGTTCGAGCCCGACAAACGCGCCGCCGCAGATGAACAGGATGTTGCTCGTATTGACCTGAATAAACTCTTGGTGCGGATGCTTTCGGCCGCCTTGAGGCGGCACGTTGGCGACGGTTCCCTCGATGAGTTTGAGCAGCGCCTGTTGTACTCCTTCACCTGAGACATCGCGTGTAATCGAGGGGCTGTCGCTCTTGCGGCTGATCTTGTCGATTTCATCAATGTAGACGATGCCTCGCTCGGCTCGTTCCACATCATAGTCCGCTGCTTGTAAGAGCTTGAGGATGATGTTTTCTACATCTTCACCGACGTACCCTGCTTCTGTAAGCGTGGTAGCATCGGCCAGTGTGAAGGGGACGTCCAGGTATTTCGCGAGGGTCTGGGCCAACAGCGTTTTCCCCGTGCCGGTGGGTCCCAGCATGAGGATGTTGCCTTTCTGGAGTTGCACATCGTCAACGTCTTTGTCCTTGGTTGAGATTCGCTTGTAGTGATTATGAACGGCCACGGAGAGAATTTTCTTGGCCCGTTCCTGTCCAACGACGTATTGATCCAAGTGGTGTTTGATTTCCACCGGCTTTTTGAGCTTCGAGGAAATATCTTCTTTGGCTTCTTCCCAATCTTCAGCGATGATGTCATTACAGAGGTTGACGCATTCATCGCAGATGTAGACGGTGGGTCCGGCAATCAATTTGCGGACTTCGTCGCGGCTCTTTCCACAGAACGAGCAACGGAGATGTCGATCCATCTTATCCGGCTTTGCCATGCATCCTCCCCTGTGTTACTTGTCCTTGGCCGCGTCTTTTCCAGCGTCGCCACTGATTGCCTTGAGGAGCTTCGGTGGCCGTGTGATGACTTCGTCGATGAGACCGTACCGTTTGGCTTCTTCTGCCGACATGAAGAAGTCCCGTTCTGTGTCCAGGGATATCTTCTCCAAAGGCTGACCGGTATGTTTGGCCATGATTTCATTGAGTCGTTCGCGGATTTTCAAGATTTCTCTCGCATGAATGTCAATTTCAGTGGCTTGCCCTTGAAACCCGCCCATGGGCTGGTGAATCATCACCCGTGCATTCGGTAGGGCGAATCGCTTGCCTTTGGTCCCAGCGGTCAAGAGAAAGGCTCCCATGCTGGCAGCCTGGCCGAGGCAGATGGTATTAATTGGGGGCTTCACATACTGCATCGTGTCATAGATGCCCAATCCTGCCGTGACACTTCCTCCGGGGGAGTTGACGTAAAGATTGATGTCCTTTTCAGGGTCCTCTGCTTCAAGGAACAAGAGCTGGGCAATAATCAGGTTGGCAAAGATGTCGTCGATCGGGGCACCGAGGAAGATGATCCGGTCTTTCAGGAGTCGAGAGTAAATGTCGTAGGCGCGTTCGCCTCGGTTCGTCGTTTCGATAACAATGGGCACTAGCATACACATCGTCCCTTTCTGCTAGCAGGGTACTGAAAAAGTCCGCCAGCTTCGTTCTCACATCGTTCAGATCCTCAACGTACCCCAGAGGGTACGCCTCCGGTCTTCACTCGCTGCGGCCTTGCTGGACGGCCTTTTTGAGCACCCTGCATGTCCACAGATTTTTCCCTCAGTCTATTAAACCTTCTCGAACAATCGGGACAAGGCCCGTTTGCACCGCTCGGTGCTATCCCTGAATCACCGCATTGCGGTATACGAAATCCAATGCTTTATCCGCCAACGTCCTGTTGCGTAACTCGTCAATGGACTCTTGCCCACCCGCTTTAATCATCTTGACGAGATCGTTCGCCGGCATCTTGAGTTCTGACGCCAGCCGCATGATCTCCGCGTTGAGATCGTCCTGCGTGACCGTCAGCCCTTCTTTCTCCGCGATCGTTTCTAACACCAGGCCGAGCTTCACGCGACGTGCCGCTTCGTTCCGGTGCTCCTGGCGAAGGTGTGTGAGATCCTCCGTGCCAGGGGATTTCTGGGCGTCCCCCTTCTGCTGCTGCACATGCTGGCGGATGATGGCCTCCAGTTCACGTTCCACAAGAGTTTCTGGGAGGTCGAAGTGGTGGGTCTCCACGAGCCGTTTGATGATCGTATCCTTATAGGTGTCTTCGATCTCTCGCTTCAGCGCCTGTTCCATTCCGTTTCGCAGTTTCTCTTTGATTTCCTGGAGTGAGGTGAAAGGGCCACAATCTTTGGCAAATTCATCGTCCAGGGCCGGTAGCTTCTTTTCCTTGACAGATTTAATGGTCAGCGTGAATACGACTGTCTTGCCGGCAACGCGAGGATCGGGATGGCTGGCTGGGTAGGGCTGGGGTACTTCAAGTACGTCACCTTCTTTTTTCCCCACGACATGTGAATCAATTTCCAAACCCAGGACAGACGCGTGTGATCCAACCTTGTGGAGTTGGCCTTCTTTCTTGGTTCCTTCCAGCGGTGCGCCTTCGAGCGTGCCCTGTACATCCAGTACAATATAGTCCCCGTCTACGATGATATGGCCAGCCGGGACGGCTTCCAAGCGTGCCTGTTGTTCACGTAAGACTTCGAGTCCCCGGTCGAGTTGCTCATCGGTGACGGTGCGATTGTCGGGTTTGAGCGAGATGGGACTCGGTGCTTTATAGTCCCGCAACTCGATTTTCGGCCTGATCTCGACGGTTGCGGTAAATATGAAGGGTTCGTCTTTCTTAATCTTAGCCCGGTCCAGCGGGGGAATTTCGACATGGACCGGCACAATCCCCGCTTGGCGAATGGCTTTGTCGTAGAAGTCCGGCACGAGGCCTCGGATCACGTCCTCTTCCACGGTTTTGGCGTAGCGTTTCTCCAACATGGCCAAAGGTGCCTTGCCAGGGCGAAATCCCGGGATATTCACCTGGCGGTTCAACTCGACGTAGGCCTTGGCAAGCCGTTGAGTAACCTCATCGGCCGGCACCTCAATCTTGAGGGCGCGTTTCATGGGCCCTAGTTCAGTCACATCCATTTTCATAGCTGGTGCGAACCCTTTTCCTAGTCACAAGTCTTGCGAGGACGACCGAGTCATCGCCGGTTGCCATGTCGTGGTCTGGTGCGAGAGGGGGGACTTGAACCCCCACGGTCACCCACGAGATCCTAAGTCTCGCGCGTCTGCCAGTTCCGCCACTCTCGCATGGTGGGGTCTGCAGGAGCCGACTCCAGCATCATGATAAGCACACACACAAACATACATGTTCCTGTGGGTATTTTGTACCGTTGGATGTGTATCACTGTCAACCCATACTCCTGCGGGGTGGACGTGTGTTCATTTGCGTGCCCCTGTGACGGTTCACTACCATTTTTCTTGCATCATTGATCTGACAAAATAGAAACACGGCCGG
>DATNCR010000036.1:0-3528 GCA_035607135.1 Nitrospiraceae bacterium | reverse complement strand
TCCGATGGATTCGGTGTTTCACGCCCCGTCGTGGAAGATCAATGTCGGGATGAACACGATCAAGCATGGAGGATGTCAGTTATGCAGCAATGGAGTGATGAACGGCGGGATCGGAGCGGCAGTGGAAAGTCGCTGGCTTGGGCACCAAGTCTTTTTTGCCTTCGCCGAGGTCGAGGCGAACTATAGCCGCGCCTATGACGAGCGCCATCGAATCGGCGGAGGCGGGTCGGTCGGCATGCTTGCGGATCTCACGGAGCGCTGGAAACTGCTCGCGTCTGGGACCTATCTCCGCTATCCCTTGGGTGACAAGAGTGATGACTTCCGTTGGACCGTCGGCCAGCGGCTCACGTTGCTCCAGAATCTGACACTCCGCCTCGACTACAACCACCGCGATCACGACAATGACGTCATGTTTTCGATGCAAGCATTTTTTTAGTGCTAAGGAGATGTAGGGGGAGAAGAGATAGATGACGAGGCTGGAGTGGTGGAGGTATCTTGTTTGGCAGGACGTGGCGCAGGCCGCTTCCTTACATGTTCATCCTGTGCAGCACGGGCGGCCTTCTCGGTGTCAGAGATCGGCGGCGGCGTGTAGCCACTAATTTCGAGCGCCTTATTGTCAGGGTCATACACGACCTTGGTCTGTTCATCATGTCCTTGGTTGAGCTCAATGAGACTGTAGATTGGCTCCCCAAGAATACCGATTATCGTCAACCACGCGTATCCCCATACGCTCGCTCGACCGGCATTAACCGTATTTCCCATCTCGTACTTGTAGGTAGCTTCCTTCTTCCCATCCGATCGCGTTTCTTCAGACGCTGGCTGGCCGAGTTCAAATTCCAGCTCTTCGCGCGTGGCGCCCACCTTGATGTAATCAAAATTGGGTTCAGGATGGCCTGAGAGCGCCATTGCGATTGAGCATCCCGACAGAATGAGTAGTGCATAAAGCCCGCAGATTGTCGTGACGATCTTTAGTCCCATAGTAGACCTACGGAATACCCATCGTACAGTACAAATCACTAGAGAGGCTATCGCGGGCTTTATAGAGGAGTTTCAGAGCTATAACAAGAGAAATCTTCTCTTATCTTCCCGAAATGAAAATATAATCGCTCAGTACCATCGCCATTCCCTCTCCAGGTCGGTTCGGGCTATTCTTGGCAACCGGGATGAAGCTATGTTCATCGTGATGAGTATTTGAACACTAAGTATCTGGATAGTGCCATCATGTATTTCTTGTCTTTACAACAGGCGAAAAGTAGGTATGACATTCTTGTATGAGCATCCTCGACCAATACTTCGTCTATCATCCTGAGCCCTGGCAAGATCGGGACTGGGCTCGGCTCAGCGGGGTGCCGCTTGAGGATGTGTGGTTTCAGGCCGCTGATGGGGTGCGGCTATTTGCTTGGTACGCGGAGGCTCAGGCTGACCGTCCGGTCATACTTTGGTGCCATGGCAATGCCGGCACGATCATCCACCGTCTCGAGAATCTGAAACTCCTCTACCGCCTCGGACTCTCGGTGTTCCTGTTCGACTATCGAGGCTATGGCCGGAGTCAGGGACGGCCGTCGGAGGAGGGGCTCTATCAGGATGCGTTCGGGGCGCACGACTATCTCACGCGCACCAGAATGATTCGCCCCGAACGCATGATTATATTCGGACGCTCGCTCGGGGCGGCCGTTGCCGGGGAACTTGCCGTGCAGAAGCCTGCCGCAGGGCTGATCCTCGAATCGGCGTTTCCGTCGATCGAAGCGGTGGCCAAGTTCCATTACGGGGGGTTGCCGGTTCATTGGCTGCTTGGAGCAGATTTCACCTTGATCGATCGCCTTCCGCGCCTGTCGCTTCCAAAGCTGATCATTCACGGCGACAAAGACGACATTATCCCACTCGAATTGGGTCGGCAGGTCTTCGAAGCCGCGACGCCACCCAAATCCTTCTATGTCATTCCCGGCGCTGACCACAACAATACCTATCAGGTCGGGGGGACGGCCTATTTCGGACGATGGGCCGAATTCATCCAGGGGGCCAGCCCATCCTAGCCTGTACCCACCTGTCACGCAGTCTCGTGTTCACGCGCATTCCACGATCCCATACAAATTGATTGGAGATCGCCTCAGCATTTGATACAGTGCGCGTCGACTTCGCCGAGACCTGCCTAGAGGAGCAGCGTAATGGCGGTCAGAGAAGACGTGTCATGAACGAGGTGGGGTAAGGAGGCCGGAGTGATCATTCCCTTTCGTCTGCTGGCATTCAGTCTGTTGGGTTCTTTGACGATATTTGCGATCGGCTGTGCGGGGAAAACCGGCACGGTGCAGACACAGGGATTGAGCGACGCGAAGCCGGTGGCGGGCCAGACCCCGGCGCCCGCTCCTTCGCCGCCGCCAGATGCTCAATCGGACGATACGCACGATCCCTTTGCCAGGGCCGATGAGGGGGCCGGTGAAGAATATGATCCTTTGGAGCCGTTGAATACGAGCATCTTCGAGTTCAATCGGCAAATGGATCGATTCGTCCTCAAGCCGGTCGCCAAAGGATACAATTTCATCACGCCGGATCTGGTGCAGGTCGGGGTCAGCAACTTTTTCTACAACATTCGCTTTGCCCCGCGTTTTCTCAACAATGTCTTCCAGGGAAAAGTGAAAGGCGCCGGTATCGAGTTGGGCCGATTCCTGATCAACAGTACGGTCGGCATCGGGGGATTTTTCGATGTCGCGAAAAAGATCGATCTGGTGACGCCTGAAGAGGATTTGGGGCAGACGCTGGGTTTCTATGGGGTGAAGCCGGGCCCCTATCTTGTCGTGCCGTTTCTCCCGCCCTTCACCGTTCGGGATTTTGCGGGATATGTCGGCGACATATTTCTCAATCCGATCAACTGGCTGGTCGTACCGATCATTGAAGTCGACGGTGTCCCTTCCGTGGTCGCCCACAAGAACCGGATGACAACGAGCATCATCCAAGTTGGGTCGCGCGTGGGGGAGATCGTCAACGAACGGTCGCGGAATCTCGAAAAGTTCCAGGGGGTCGAAGAAGCGACGTTGGATCTCTATACGGCCGTGCGCAACGCGTATCTACAGAAGCGCGCTCAGGCAATCAGGGAATAGAGAAGTCCGGTTTGTTTAGTTCATCTCGTTGGTCTGGTTTGTTTGGTTGTGAACGAGAGAAACCAGATGAACCAAATAGACCAGACAAACGCTTCATGGGATAACGCCCAGTTCCCGACCGACTGTGGCAAAGGCGGCGCTGGCTCGCTCCAGCTGTTCGCGCTGGTGGGCTGCCGACATCTGCACACGAATCCGCGCCTGACCTTCCGGCACTACCGGGTAACTGAACCCCACGACATAAATCCCTTCCTCCAATAGCCGCTCGGCCATTCTGGCGGCGAGTGACGCATCACCCAGCATGATGGGGATGATGGGATGCTCGCCGGGAATGAGTCGGAATCCGAGCGCGGTGAGTTGCGCACGGAAGAAGATCGCGTTCTCGCGCAGTCTGATTCGTAATTGGTCGCCTTGGGCCACGAGGATCACAGCCCGA
>DATNCR010000029.1:0-3881 GCA_035607135.1 Nitrospiraceae bacterium | reverse complement strand
GGGACTGGTATTCGTCTCCTGACCGGCCTGCTGGCGGCACAGGACTTTTTTACGGTACTCACCGGCGACGATTCGATTCGTCGCCGTCCAATGGGGCGGATCGTCAAACCGCTGCGTGAGATGGGGGCGACCATCGCCGGGCGTAAGGGTGGTGAACTTGCACCCTTAGCCGTGATGGGGGGTCGTCTCCGGGCGATCACCTATGCCTCGCCTGTGGCGAGCGCGCAAGTGAAGTCGGCCTTGTTGCTCGCAGCCCTGTTTGCCGAAGGGACGACCCGCATCACAGAGCCGCGTCTTTCGCGGGACCATACAGAACGGTTGTTTCAGTTTCTGGGTATTGGGCTTCGACGGGAAGGAGCGACCTTGTTGATCGACGGACGACCGTCGGTTGGGTGGAACGCGGCGCCCCGATTGGTCGTGCCGGGTGACTTCTCTGCCGCTGCGTTTTTCATTGTGGGCGCCACGATTGTTCCTGGCTCGGATGTCACGATTCGCCAGGTGGGGATCAACCCGACCAGGACGGGTTTATTGGGCGTGATGACAAGAATGGGGGCGGATATTCAATTGCTCAATCAGCGGGAAGAGGCAGGCGAGCCAGTGGCGGACATCCGGGTGAAGTCGGCACGGCTGTGTGGGGTGGAGATCGGGCCGGACTTGATCCCGCAGATGATTGATGAATTTCCTATCCTCTGTGTGGCGGCTGCGGTTGCAGAAGGTGAGACGGTCATATCCGGGGCTGAAGAATTGCGGGTCAAAGAGAGCGATCGGATTGCGACGGTGTCGGCGGAGTTGCGCGCGATGGGGGCGCAGATCACAGAACATCCAGATGGGATGGTTGTACGAGGACTTGGCACAGCAGAAGACAACGGTCGATTACAAGCTGGACGTGGCCGCAGTCATGGAGATCACCGAGTGGCGATGTCATTGGCCATTGCAGGCTTGACCGCTTCGGCATCAACGCTGATCGACGAGACGACGTGCATCGAGACATCATTTCCAGCGTTTCATCACACACTCTTGGAATTATTGACTGAATGCCGGTAACGGCTATAATACGGGGCCACGACGTGGGATCTATTGCGCAGGAGAAGCAGGCAAGCCGGCTCATTGTGGCGATCGATGGTCCCGCTGGTGTTGGCAAGAGTACTGTGGCCCGGTTGTTGGCATCTCGATTGGGCTATCTGTATCTCGATACGGGAGCCCTCTACCGTGCGATGGCCTGGGCTGTCATTGAGTCTGGACGGGATTTGGCGGATGTCGAGGCGGTTGCCGCGCTGTTACCCACCCTTTCGCTCCACATGCAGTTCCATCACGGAACGGCAACGGTATTGGTCAATGGCAAGGACGTGACCGGTGATCTCCGAACGCCTGAGGTATCGGCGGCAGCATCGGTCGTCTCGGCGATTCCCGCGGTCCGGGCCTGGTTGCTGCCTATCCAGCGGCAAATCGGACAAGGCGGAGCGGTGGTGGCTGAGGGGCGGGATATGGGAACGAATGTGTTCCCTGCGGCCGACGTGAAGTTTTTCCTCGAAGCAGATCCTACTGTCAGGGCCCAACGCCGACATCGGGAGCTTGTTGCGGCGGGCCATTCCAGGGCACTTGAAGAGACGTCAGCAGACCTGGCGGGACGCGATACACGAGATCGTTCGCGTTCAATCGCTCCGCTGACTCCCGCTGAGGATGCCCGGTTCATCGACACCTCGACATTGTCCATCGCGGAGGTGGTGGACCAGATGATGGTTGTGATTGCGGCCCGATTGTGAGTTCGGTTGTGTACGGGATCCTGTGGATCCTTTGCCGGACCATTGGCTGGTTTTGTTTTCGCTTTCGAGTTGTTGGGGAGGTTCCCAAGACCGGTGGCTTCATCATCGCGGCGAACCATGCGAGTTACCTGGATATTCCCCTCCTGGGTTGTGGAATGCGGCGGCGGGCCTGGTATTTGGGGCGTAGCGATCTCTTTCCGGTTCCCGGCCTTAGGGCCATCTGTCAATGGTTGGGATGGATTCCCTTGCGGACCGGTCGGGTAGATCGTGACGCATTTGGTAAGGCGGTCACGCTGATCAAAGAAGGAAAGGTCGTGGTGATCTTTCCAGAGGGCAGTCGCAGCCAGGATGGCCGTTTACAATCCCCTAAGCCCGGGATTGGTGTGATTGTGGCTCAAACCGGATGTCCTGTGGTTCCGGCTTATCTGAAGGGTACATTCGACGTTTTGCCGTCTAGGGCTATGTGGCCGCGCTTCCGTCCCGTGACCGTTTTCTATGGGGATTCCATTACGTTTCCCCGCATTGAGGAAAAGGAAGAGGCCAAGCAGTTTTATCAGGAGGTCAGTCGTACCGTGATGGATCGCATCGCCTCCTTAGGTGCCGTAGAGTCTCCGGCCCAGCAATCTCGTGCTGGCATTCGCAACGCTGAGTGAATGTCGGTGTATAACCATCAGCACCCGACTCCTGTCGGAAGAGTAGGATTCACACCATGAGTACGGTTTCGCCATCAAGTGACCAGCAGTTAGACCGAGCGGCTTTAGCGGCGCTCTACGAGGAGACATTCAAAAACCTCGAAGAGGGTACCATTACGGAAGGCCGCGTCGTTGCCGTGACCAAAGACAAGGTGATCGTCGACATCGGCTACAAATCCGAAGGCATGATCCCGAACGATCAGTTCTCCACGGAGGAACTTCAGAACATCAAGGTTGATGATCGGTTTCAAGTTTATATCGAAGAGTGTGAGGACGCCGACGGCAATCTGGTTCTCTCCAAGGAGAAAGCCGACAAAATGAAGATTTGGGAAGAGCTGGAAAAGCTCTTCAATGACGGCAAAAGTATCGACGGCAAGATCGTGGCGAGGATCAAAGGCGGCATGATGGTGGATATCGGCGTGAAGGCGTTTCTACCGGGTTCGCAGATCGACCTTCATCCCGTGCGCGACCTTGACGGGTTGGTGGGGCGCACGTTCCCTCTCAAGATTATCAAGATCAATCATCGGCGCGGCAACGTCGTGGTGTCTCGGCGGGTGCTGTTGGAGGAAACGAGAGATTCGAAACGGAAGACCACCCTCTCGACGTTGAAGGAAGGGCAATTGATTCAAGGCGTGGTAAAAAACATCACCGATTATGGAGCATTCATCGACCTCGGCGGTATCGACGGACTCCTCCACATTACGGATATGTCCTGGGGCCGTGTCGGCCATCCGTCGGAAATGTTCAACATCGGCGATAAGGTGGAAGTGAGCGTCCTCAAGTATGATCGGGAGACCGGGCGCATTTCCCTTGGCTTGAAACAGAAGAGTGCCGATCCCTGGACGGGCGTGGCGAGTAAATATGCGATTGGTACCCGCGTCCGAGGTCGTGTCGTGAGCCTCACTGACTACGGGGCGTTCATCGAGCTCGAGCCCGGCGTCGAGGGACTGGTGCATGTTTCCGTGATGTCATGGACACATGAGGTGCGCCATCCGTCACGCGTCGTGTCCATCGGGGATCAGGTTGAAGCGGCGGTGCTGAATGTGGATCCCGCCAGCAGGAAGATTTCGCTCGGTATGAAGCAGACGGCGCCGAATCCCTGGGATATGGTGGAAGGGAAGTATGCAATCGGTACGCGCATCGAGGGGAAGGTGAAGAGTCTCACTGACTTTGGTGCGTTCGTCGGACTCGAAGAGGGCATCGATGGCTTGATCCACATTTCCGACATGTCTTGGACGAAACATATCAAGCATCCATCTGAACTCTTTAAGAAGGGGCAGAAGGTCGAGGCCGTTGTCTTGCGGATCGACAAGGAAAAGGAGCGGCTGTCGCTTGGGTATAAGCAGCTCAAGAGCGATCCATGGGACGACGAGATTCCCAACCGGTATGGGGTTGGGGATGTGGCAGTTGGGAAGGTCAGCAAGGT
>DATNCR010000338.1:0-8602 GCA_035607135.1 Nitrospiraceae bacterium | reverse complement strand
CGTGTGCCGGGCCCGCCGTGGCAGTGCGTTCACCGGGGCCATTTCTTAGGCGGTAGGCCTACATTTCTGGTTTTGGCTCAATAGCTTGACGGCCTGCACAATGGTACGTAGCATTCTCCTCAAGACATGCGAAGGCATGCGGACGTTCCTGTGCCCTCGCCTTCCGTTTCCTTCCTGCGCGGCTGACTCCCTTGTCTCCGCTGCCTGCGCCGGCCCGGGTTTTTGACGTACGACGTTTCTTTGTGTTGAACGACAGGAGCGAAACCATTCACCTGCCTTAGAGGAGAGGGCGTCACATGGATATTCCGTTCAACGTTCTTCTGCAAAGAAGCTCGATAATGAACGCCTGTTGGCTGCTGCAAGCCTGCATCGTCATGGCAGTCGGAGCTGGGCTTGTGTCGTGCACGAAAGAGCAAAAAGCCCAGGGTTTGGTCCAGCCAGCGCAGAACATTCAACCGGTGAGCCCCTGCCATCCGGCAGGAGTGTCCTCCAGCGGCACGCCAGAGTTTTGCGTGAATGTGACGGAGATACAGCTGCTCAATCATGAGACACAGGCTGATGTTCGTTTGTCGCTCATAAACCGGACAGGACACAGGCTCTACGTCGCTTTGATCGGGCTCACTGCTCTGACGGACAGCAGCGGAAGAAAATGGAATACGGGGGATAGCAGAGGCCTCGGTAGCCCCAATACTCCCGTGCCGGTAGATCCAGATGGAGAAATGCAGGGAGCCATCTCGTTTTACCAAAATGGACAGGTCCCTGCAGACCTGTCCTTCTCGCTGCGTGGAGAAATTGGGATTATGACAATGGACACTCGCGGTCAAGCGGTCCCAGGTCCGATGGCAATAAAACGCGGGATTTACCTCTCGGGAATTCATACTCAGCACCAACCACAGCAGTCTGCTGGTGTGATGGAACAGCACAAGGACACCCAGCCTGGCCACGAGTCTCCTCGTCGCGCCAATCTTACGGCGCCCAAGCCATCGGCTTCGTCCAAATCATCCGCGTCCGGGGCAGTCGTGGATGCGGCAGGCAGCGGGAAACCGCATAGCCAAAAGCTCGCATCGGCTAACGTCAGTCATTTCCTAGACCAAAGCTCGGTGACAATCGATTCTCCGGCTGCCAATGTCGCGACAAGCCAAAGCAGATCGAGGTCGGTCGGGAGTAGCGGATCGGGTCCGGAGGTGATGGGTTTGCGCATCGGCATGACGCCTGATCAGGCCCGCCAGAAATTCAAATCGCATGGTTTCGGATCATCGGCAAAATCTCCGAATAGGCCATTTGATAGTTATACTGAGAGCTCGAACATGCTGACATTTAGTCTTCCCGGACAGGCTCTGCAGCCTGTGCCAAACACGAAATATATCGCTCAGATGTCCGGTGCGATTCGTGACATAAAAATTCCTGCGACTGAAAACTCGGGTAATGTCTTGACCATATTCTTTGGACCGATTCCTGGAGAGGGGGGAATCGTGTTGCTCAATCGGACCGAGTATCTCCCGGCCAGCAAGAGGCCGACTGTTGCCGCTTTTGCGAAGACACTCGTAGAGACATACGGGACTCCCACCGAGTTGCAACCGGGTTCCCCCGGTATCTATCGCTGGCGCTACGATAATAGTGGAACACTGTATAACCCCACCCCCGCCATGAGTTTCGTCGGTTGTCCACGACTGAAACCGGGCATCGTCGAATTCCAGCCCTCAAGGTCCCCCTTGATGATTCAGGAGTATAAACAGTCGGTGCCGAAGTGTGGCGCCATCTTCCTTGAGGTGGACGTGGGATTCGCGGATTTTAAATTTGCTGGGCCTGGGACGTTGATTAAAAATTACACCACTCATATGACAGGACTTGATGCAACCATACGTGCGTTGGATGCTGCCAAAGGCATTGTCGATAAGGCTCAAGCAGAGGCGAGCCGTAGTGCGATCAAGAAGGGGTAATCGCAAAAACCTGGTCTGTAGGCTTTTGCTCTGTATGGAGAATAGGATCAGGCAGTGACTAGTGCACCCATGGGTATACCACATCGAAATCTGGACCAGTTAGCCAGTTGTCAATCGCCAGAATGACCGCCTCCTTCCGCATCTCTGGCAGCAGCTCGCCCACAAGCTGGTTGTATGGCCCCGCTCGCTTCTGCACAGCCTCATCGGATACCGTCAACGGCGTGGGTGTTTGAGTGAAGGAGGGTGGAGAGAGAGAATGGTCTTAGGAACGGCTAAGCAGTTGGAGCAGCGTCCCTTGGAGGGTTACGAGTTCGTTTGCTCCTTTTGGATTAACCTTCACGCATCGACGCGGATCAAGGGCAAGGTACTCAAGCCTTTCCTTAGGTGGCATCGCGTCGTCAATCCAGATCCACTCACGCTGGCCTGTCTTTGCGACTGCATCAGCAACCCAAAGTTCCTTGTTTTCGTATTGTTGCCAGTTTGCTGAACGGAAGCGAGGGGCCGGAAGGGATTTCATGAACTTCTCTACGGTGAGAATAGACAACAGCGTGTCAATTTCTTCATGTCTCCACATGGTAAGAAACACCACTTCGAAGTGTTCGTTGACCCATTTGAGCCAGGTCTTCAAACCAGGTCGAAGCTGGAATTCTCCCGCATAGTCACCGAAGAGCTCACCGTCGATGTCATGATAGAGAATGGGCTTCATATGCAACTGCCTCTCTTGTTCTCACTCTCATGTACAAACCATGTGTCCAAAGAGTACCACAAAAATTCCGAGGACAAAGACCGACATTCGACGTGTGTGATTCATGGCTGCGATTTTCCATCATGTGTTTGAGATGGCCCAGGAATGGATGACAGAACTGAAAGAAACGGAGGGACAGCTTCCCGCAACAGAGCTACACATTACTGGAAGTTGGTTCTCCTCGGCGGTTCTCCAGGGGGTGGGGAATAAAACCCGTCCATTCCTGGAGTGGATGGAATCTGGGATCGTGACAGTCTAAGAACGTGACTCTCAAAAAGCACAGGTCCAGCTGACCTGCTCCTTTGTGATGGCCAAGCCTCCTATCCAACCCGGAAAGGTTTACAGGGAGCAGGTCAGCTTCCATACTATCTCATGTCCCCAGGCACCAATCCGCGAGAATCAGACTTGTACAGCGCGTCGTCATGTTACTACTACTCTTTTTGATGCGCTGTCATTGAATCGGCTTGCTTCTGATGATTGATGGACAGCTGCTTCATCTCATCAGCCTGGCTCTGTAGTGACCCTGCAGCCATCTTTAGTGCACCACGACGGAATCCTTTTGCATCCTGTTTAATGCCTGCCGCTTCCCTGGCATACTGTGCTGCCTCGGCTTCAAGTTGGCGTGCGCGTTCCCTATATACTAGGGCTGCGCCACGATGCTCATCGGCAGTACCCTGAGATGAAACGCGGCTTACAAGATCGCTGGATAGGATCTGATCCCCTGCGGACGTATAGCCTGTCATTCCGATCAGTGAGAGCGACATGATCGCTAGACAAACAGTGGGCACGCTTATTATGTGGCCTATCCTATTCATCATCCACCTCCTTGAATCTTGACGGGTGAATCACGCCGAGACTCTTTGGTGTCTACTTCCTTCTCATTTTCCGGGTACCAACATGCATTTATGACCCATGGCATCAATCAATGTGATGGCCATTGTGACATACCTCCTTTCCTAAGCATTCATAGGCCCCTGGGTCGAAAGATGGGCTAATGTCGCATATCGCAATCTGTTCACATAGTTCGCCCACTCCCACAGTTCTTCCACGGGCCAAGCACTCGTTGGACAAGAAAAAAGCCCGGCACCGTTCAGTGTCGAGCCTCTTCTGAGAGCAAGCCGGGTCTCCGTATCACCTGCACTACATTGTGCTTTCCCCGTCGAAACGTCTCGCTGTGCCTGCACCGGGTCTCCCATGGCGATGTTCTGAGTCGGTTGTGCTGATAGCTCCACAACCATGTGTCTGCTCTGACTTATGGCCGCTTGAACGATCCACCTCAGACCGGCTTGACTAGAACGTGGTGGACCTTTCGGCGAAACATACCCTGTGTCATGTCATCGTTGGTCTGATCCGCGATTGTGATCATCGGTACGCCCGGACATCCGGTCCGGATCAAACGGAGTATTTCAGATATTTCGATCTGTGCTCCGGGCTTGGAATGGCCGCCTCCAACAAACACCAACTGAGGACGGATGTTGCTGAGTTCCTCGATGACTTCCTCAACAGATCGAACGAGCACCGCCCGGTAGCCGTGAGCCGCAAGCCTATCGGTGAGGTTGATCCCAATGTTCACATCCGGCTCCACAATCATCACGTACGTTCGAACATCGTTCGGCCGGTTCGCCATCGCAAGATCTCCTACTGTCCCGCACGGCTTGAATCAGTCGTCCTGTCCGCACAATGCCTGGCTTCTCCGGTCTCACGAAGACTGGAGAGGGAAGGATCTGAACACACGGATAGGGCATAGCCAAAACGATTCGTGCGGCTGAGCCGCAGCGTGCCTTGTCGGCTGAGCCGATCCACCGCCGCGAACACTTGTGCCCAAGAATAGACCGGTAACCGCTGAGCCAGCTCATCGAGAGGGCAGGATACGAGCCTGGCCATCTCGCGGCAAATGACGGAGTCAACGTTGGAGACCTGCGGCTGTACCATCACATCCTCCTCGTTGAGAATGAACTGGGTTCTGGATTGATTGGTCTCGTGGCCTTGAGAATGTGTTGGGGAGGGTGCCATTGCCAATGTGAGATCTGTTCATTTCTCGTGTATGAGAAGTTATAGCCGAGTCCTGGTCTAAGCCCCATCAGCCGAGGGAGAATTTTCTTGTCGGATTGAGACCAGCAGCACTGTCATGGTTTGTACGACAGAGGCGAATGACGCGCTCTGTTGTCTATCGAATATGCGGTTTCTCGGCGGACCGTCACATGAGTAATGGTGGTGATCAAGCTCTATCTTCTGAGAGAAAGAGTGTGGGTGGGTGGATCTGCAAGAAGAACGGGCCAAGGTAACGAAGGCCGACGCGACTGTTCAGAAATTCATTTACTCAGGTCGCACGGGGGGTTGGACCGGAGTGGAGGGATCTACGGGGTTTGGAAGGGGGCGGGGGGTTCCATTCGGGCGCTCGAGTTTTTCTAAGACATCTTGTTTGAGTCTGGTGGGTTCCTCAATCCGGTTTTCGCGTTGCAGTGTCCCCAATTCCGCTGATTTGCGGGCATTCAACTCCACCATGTCTACCTCATCTCTGACCAAGGTTGGGGTCAGGAACACGAGCAGGTTAAGCTTCTCGGTCTGTCTGCTTTGGAATTTGAATAGCCAACCCAAGAACGGAATATCGCCCAAGATCGGAACTTTTCGCTCGCTGATGGTGATGTTATCCCGCACGAGCCCGCCAATGACGATCGTCTGCTGATCTTTTGCTATGGTGGTTGTCTCCATTGACCGTTTGGTTGTGGTGGGTCCGACCGGGATGCTGGCTGTGCCGCTCCCGATCGTTTGTGCGACATTTTCCGCGATCGCGGTCAGCTCTTGCTTGATTTCTAATCGGATCAGGTCGTTCTCCAAGACTTGAGGGGTGATTTCCAGTGTGACGCCGACATCTTTTCGTTCGATCGTGACCAGGGTGCCACCCGTGATTCCCTGGGCCTGACCCGTGGGGAATGGACGATTTTCACCCACGACGATCTTGGCCTTTTGATTATCTGCGGCGAGCACTTGTGGGGTCGACAGGACATTCGTGTCCGTGAGGCTCATCAGTAATTGCAAGAATGCACGCACGTTGACAGTGTTGAGGACCGACACCGCCCCTCCGGTTGTAGCGCCAGCAGCAGCCCCAGTGATGGCCTGCGCGATGGTTGCCAGGTTTTCTGGTGCGTTGTTGAGCCCAGCAATGCCTTGCAATGCACCGCTCTTGCCCGCACCAATTACTTGAATAGGGTCGCTCCCGATTTGTCTGAGCCGATCGACCTGCACCTCCAAGATGACGGCTTCGACAAATACCTGTCTTCGGGGTGTATCCAGGTCTCGAATGACCGACTGCAACCTGGTGTAGGCGCTTTTTGTCGAACTGATGATAATCGAGTTCGTGGCCTTATCCGCAAAGACCTGGACGGGCGCTTCGAATTCGCTCAACGCCCTGAACGGTGGGCGTGCACCTGGTGCCGTCTGTGCAACAGTCTGAGATCGGGCTACGAGATTGGTCAGGATGGCGGCAAGGTCGGTCGCATTGGCATTTCTCAGTTTGTAGACGAAGGCCCCTCGTTCCGGAGGAAGGTCCCCCATCGCCACAATTTGATGGACACTCCCTTTCGTGACGACCGCGAGACGACTGACTTCGAGTGCCGCCACGAACATACTGTAGGCTTGGTCTTGCGTGACCTTGGTCGGGGAATAGACGCTGATTTTCCCTCCAGCCTTCTTGACGACATCGTCTAAAACAAAGTTCTTTCCAGTCAACTCGCTGATGAAGCGAACAAAAACAGAGAGTTCGACATCATTGAAGTCGAGGGAAACCCGTCCAGTGGAGCCTCCTCCAGATTCTGCCCGCAGGGTGAGAGGAAACAGAAACCCGCTCAGCACTGCAAGCAGACAGAGGAGAGAGATCCGTCTGATCCAGCTCAATTGTTCGAAGGGGGGAACATGCATGATTCCCAAACAATGTACGTAGGGAGACCGTTCATCCCCCGAACTGCGTCGAACATGAAAAAGGGAGTAGAGAACGGTACCACAAGGCTCGTCATCGACACAACCAGACTCACGAATCTGGTGTGAGGCTACTATATGCAACGACCGGGTATACGTGCCCAGGCGACCGGGCTTGCGATTGGTGACGCGAAATCTTGTTCAGGGATGGGAGGCCAGTGCTTGCCTACCGCTGTCTTAGTTCAGGCTTCGTGGGGCTCAGGCAATGGGCTCCAATCCGGTCGCTTGGAATCTTCCTCAAAAACTTTCTCAACGGTGATTCTTGGCGAGGCTGTTCATTTTTGAAGAGGGGACGAAGGAGAGGGGAGGAATTCCTCGAATAATTCCTTAATAATCAGTGACATTCAAACCATCTGCAAAGACAATAATGGCACTAGGATTGCATTTATCCGTCCAGTTTGCCTCCTGTCAAGATCGTAATAAACCGCACGGAAGTAAAACGTGTGCAAAGTGGCCGAGGAAGCCACTTTGCATCTTGCTATGATCTGCTAAGGTTGTAACGTGCGGACGGACAAGAAACCCCCCAAAAAAATTGACAAAAAGCCCCCCTCCCGGTTGCACAAACGGGGTGTTGTCGGCTACAGCAAGAAAAGCGCGCTTCTCGAGGAAGCCATCACCCACATGAACACCGGCAAGTACGGCCGGTCGTCCACTGCATTGAAAGAACTGCTTTCACTTGATCCTCACAATACGGAAGCTCGACGGCTCTTTGCCACGCTGCATCTACGACTGGGCAGTCTTGCCACCGCTCGGCAAGCATTTGAGTCTCTGGCCAATGAAGCGATTGAGCGACAAGACTTCTGGCTGGCCGAATCCTTGTTGCGTGAATACTTGGTTGCCGGACCCCGTTGCGTCCCCTTCCTCGAGCTCTTGGCTCATGTGTATGAGGAAAAGGGAGATGCCGTGGCTTCGGTGACCGAGTTGGGCAAGGCAATTGACATTCTTATCGAGGATCCTGACACTGAAAATCCTAAGAAACCTTCTGATCTCTATGCCAAGGTGAGAGAACTTGCGCCGGCCAGCTCTGTGGCCTGTCAATTTGCCTCTCTCTTTGACATACAAACAGGGGAACTTCTTGTACCTCATCCGCTGGCTCCCTCGGCAGTAACGTCATTAGACACCAATACCTCGCAGCCCCAGGACGGAAATCTCCTCACCACTGGAGGATCTGGAGCCTCTGATGTGATGCCGTGGGAACATTTTGACGGAACTCCCCTCAATTACGAGACTCCGGCATCCACTTCGTCGAATTCCGTCTTAGAATCGCTCGAAATTCCAGTTACGCTGCCGGATGTGTTGATAGACCCGACACCGGTCGGCTTGGTTCGACAGGAACCGGAGGTTCCGCTATCCGAATCTACGGGGCCAATTCAGGAAGCCAGTGAACTCGATCGGGATATGTCGCCATCGAGTGGAGATCGTCATGATGGGATGGGAGATCCGATTGTCGAACGTTCACCCGTTGTGGATGAGGGGCCTACCCCTGGCTCTTCAGAGGAGCACGTGCCGGAGGTCGGGAACGATATCACATCTTTCGACGAATCGTTGGGATTGTCCTCTCCCATACCCTGGGAGCAGATCGAGAATGCCGCCATCAGGATTGCGGAGACGGCCCCGTTAGTTCAATCGGATGGAGCACCTGTGTTGGGCAGTGAACCTGTTCATGCTCCGCCCGCTACCCCGCAGCCGGAATTCCTATCAGATCAGTTGTCGAGGCCAATGCCTGAGCTTGATCTAACGGAGCCTCGTGAGTCGGTTTTTTCGGCAGCGCCGTCCACAAGTCCGGCAGAACTTCCAGAGCCGGAAATCCCAACCCTACCCGCTACCCCGCAGCCAAAATTCGTATCAGATCAGTTGCCGAGTCCAGCCCCTACGCCAGATCTGATGGAGCCTCGTGAATTGATTTTTACGATGGAGTCGTCAACGAATCATGCGGTACTTC
>DATNCR010000317.1:0-4182 GCA_035607135.1 Nitrospiraceae bacterium | reverse complement strand
CCACGTGCACGATCTACACGCGACGATCCTGCACCTTCTCGGCATCGACCACACCAAGCTAACCTACCGCTACAGCGGCCGCGATTTCCGCCTTACCGACGTAAGCGGCGAAGTCATTCGCGACATTCTCGCGTGAGATAGACGTAGCGACGCGGGTGCGGAGCCTTCCGAAGGAGTTTTCTGCAAGAATTGGTTTGAAAAAATAACGTGTCGAGTCGACACGCTTGAGGTCGGAATCGCGTCCCCGAGTCCGCTATGGCTGGTTTTGGTTGCGGGGGAAGGATTTGAACCTTCGACCTTTGGGTTATGAGCCCAACGAGCTACCGGGCTGCTCCACCCCGCGGGCGGATGCTAACAAAGCGCTGAACGGCAAGTCAAGCCAACGCTCTGAGTTGCTTTCGCTCACCTGCAATGCTAAAGCGATCATATGCGTCTTGTATTCATGGGCACACCAGATTTTGCGGTGGCCTCTCTTGAAGCCTTGTTAAAGTCGGACGATTCCGTTGTCGGCGTGGTCACGCAACCGGATCGACCAAAAGGGCGAGGGCAAATCCTCACGCCATCTCCGGTGAAACTTCTGGCCAAGCGACAACAGATTCCTCTGCTGCAACCGCTCAAGATGAAGGATCCTGAATTTCTCCAGGCTCTGGCCGGGTGGAAACCGGACCTGATTGCAGTTGCGGCGTTCGGACGCATCCTGACACCAACAATCCTCTCACTTCCCCCACACGGCTGTATCAATGTCCACGGGTCCCTTCTTCCCAAATATCGCGGCGCTGGTCCGATCCAGTGGGCTATTATCAATGGCGAAACGCAAACAGGGATTACGACCATGCTCATGGATGAGGGGATGGATACCGGTGCAATGTTGCTCCAAGAGGCTATCTCTATTACGCCGGACGATACCGCCGACACCCTCTCGCCACGTATGGCTGCGCTCGGAGGCAGACTACTGGTCGAGACGATTGCCAGGCTTAAGGCTGGCACCCTCGCACCGCAACCGCAAGATGCTTCACAAGTGACCTTTGCTCCGTTACTGAAAAAGGAAGATGGGGTGATTGATTGGGCATTGCCCGCCACAGCTCTGGCCAATCGGATTCGCGGACTCTCTCCCTGGCCCGGGGCCTACACAACCGTATCAGGAGGTGATCGTTGGACGATCTGGCGTGCGCGCGCACTTCCAGGGCCTGCGACAAAGTCTCCAGGAGTAATCGTCTCCATCACACACGAAGCGATTCACGTCGCGACCGGGGAAGGAATCCTTGCCGTGATGGAGGTACAGCCAATGAATAGTCGACGCATGGCCGTATCGCAATACTTGACAGGCCATCCGATTGCTACTGGGTTGCAGTTGGGAGGACCGTCTCTTTCCTAGCGCCCTGATCGTTCATCACGCAACGGGAATTTCTCTGTCGTGAGTCCCCTATGGCCTCTGGTTCTCGATCATTACTCACTGCCAAGACCGCGCCGTCAGCTCGTTCGATTGCCCTCTTGTTGTTGGTGGAGTCGGTCAAGAGTGAGGAGGGGGTCGATGTATTGCTGGATCGCGCGCTCGGGCGATGCTCGTTCGACGGCAGAGAACGGGCCCTCACGGTGGAGCTCACCTATGGTGTCTTGCGTCGGCTTGCGACCATCGATTGGCGGCTTGAGCCAGTGCTGGACAAGCCGCTTCTTCGCCTTCCCGTAGCCGTGCAAATGGTGCTCCGGCTTGGCGCCTACCAGCTCCTCTTTCTCGATCGTATTCCGGAGTCTGCCGCCGTCAACGAATCCGTCAATCTAGCCAAATCCTGTACCCCCACACTGGGCAGGGACTGGAGTGGGTTCGTCAATGCGGTCTTGCGTGCGCTATTGCGCCATCCGGGTCAGGCCTGGCCAAGCATGGATCATGATGCGGCGAAAGCGCTTGCGGTGCGGTATTCGGTTCCAGACTGGCTCAGTCGTCGATGGGTAGAACGTCTGGGCGTCGCGTCAGCAGAAGC
Source organism: Nitrospiraceae bacterium (assembly GCA_035607135.1). GTDB lineage: Bacteria > Nitrospirota > Nitrospiria > Nitrospirales > Nitrospiraceae > Palsa-1315. The sequence goes on along the minus strand of DATNCR010000317.1, from coordinate 2,203 downwards.
GGCCTGCGAGGGGGTCAGCATCGCGCCGCCTCTGACACTTCGAGTGAATCGGCTGATCACGACGAGGGAAGCACTGCTCGAAACATTCGCACAGGCAGGTCTTGCAGCCAAGCCGACCAGTGTGAGTCCATGCGGCATACTGCTTGATGAAGGAGGCCTCGTGCCTTCACTCCCTGGGTTTCATGAGGGTGCATTTTATGTGGAAGATGAAGCCGCGCAATTAATTCCTCCCCTCCTCGATCCTCAGCCTGATGATACGGTACTCGATGCCTGTGCGGCGCCGGGAGGAAAATCGACTCATTTAGCCGATCTCATGCACAACAAGGGGACCATTTATGCTATCGATCGGAAGGGGGCCCGACTAGATCTCTTGCGAAGCAATTGCCATCGACTCGGTATCAGGATTGTCGTGCCGATGGTCAGCGATATACGTCAGCCACGCGAATGGATTCCCAACATAAAAACGACTAGATCTTCCTCTGTGAAGAAAGCCAGAGCGAGCGAATCGGTCGATCGGATTTTGGTTGATGCGCCCTGCAGCGGGCTCGGCGTGTTACGGCGACATCCTGAAGCGAAGTGGCGAAAAGGCGAGCAGGCACTCCCTCGACACCACATGCTCCAGTATCAAATCCTTGAAGCGGTTGCCCCATGCTTGCGGCCCGGCGGGGTGCTGGTCTATAGTACTTGCTCGACGGAACCGGAAGAAAACGAAGACGTCATCAAAGAATTCTGTCATGCCCATGCGGAGTTCCAGCGTGAGTCCGTCGGGCCCTGGCTCCCGCCTACGGCACAGGGTCTCGTCACTGAACAGGGTGCTCTCTCGACAGTGGGTAATCAGTGTTCGATGGACGGATTTTACGCCGTACGACTGAGGAAGGTCCTGTAATGGCACGTATTGCCCCCTCGATCTTAGCTGCTGACTTTGCCAGACTGGCCGAGGAAGTGGCAGCCGTTGAACGCGCAGGAGCCGACTTCCTCCATATCGATGTCATGGACGGGCATTTTGTGCCGAATTTGACTATCGGCCCGCCGATCGTGGCGGCCATCAGAAAAGTCACCAAGTTGCCGCTCGACGTCCATCTTATGATCACCAATACCGACGCGTTTATCGCAGAGTTTGCCGAAGCTGGAGCGGACTATCTCACGGTCCACGTAGAAGCCTGCCCGCATCTCCATCGTACGGTGCAATCGATCAAGGAACGAGGCGTCAAGGCCGGAGTGACTCTAAATCCGGCCACCTCGCTCAGCACGATCGAGGAAATTCTCCCGGATGTCGATGTGGTACTGATCATGTCGGTCAATCCAGGTTTCGGCGGTCAAACATTTATCCCGTCCTGTCTTCGGAAGATTTCATCGGCTCGTGCCATGATCAATCGGGCCGGAAGTCACGCGTTGCTCGAAGTGGATGGCGGCGTGAAGATCGACAATGCGGCTCAAGTGCTGGCTGCGGGAGCCGATGTCTTGGTCGCCGGATCGGCCATTTTTTCCAGTCGGGATTATGCCGCGACGATCGCGGCGCTACGCGCAGCCGGTCAACCCTCTTCCAGGACGCCAAAGCGCGTCTCCGCTCACCGATAGGCCGCGCGGGTGGACATTTCTTCCCTCATCGACAGTCTTCATCCCCTCGAAGTCAAAGTCCTCTCGACCTTTGGGGCAAATCCTTCCGCAGTACTCCAGACTGAACAGTTGGCGCAATCGTCAGGGTTAGAGCCCTCACAGTTGAGTATGGCGGTCGAATGGCTGCTCGCCAAGTCGCTGCTCACGGTCGATTCCGAGACCGTGACCCCAAATGTTTCGCTCACAAAAGTCGGCGAACTCTATTTTGAAAAGTACTCGCCAATCGAACGGGTGCTGTCCGCTGCTCGCGATGCGGCCAAAACCGGCAAGCGTCTGACCATTCAGGACATTCAATCTCGGGAAGGGCTTGAACCGACTGAGGTCAGCGGTGCGATCGGACGGCTCAAAAAAGAGGGCGCGCTCCTCATCATTCAAGGCGGCTGTATCGAATCGACCGGTCGACCGAGCCAGACCGCGGAAGCGATGCGGGGATTGCTACAACAGCTCCACGGGGCGCCTCGTGAACTGCGGGCATTTCCCGAAGCACAACGGCAGGTCATACACGACCACGCGGTCAAACGCGGAAATGCACGGGAACCCTTCCGCGTTGATGATCGGGTAGCCAGAGCGCTCAAGCTTTCGATCA
>DATNCR010000315.1:0-7399 GCA_035607135.1 Nitrospiraceae bacterium | reverse complement strand
CTACCACTTTAGACGGATATGGATTTCTACCTGCGCACACAACGGATATTCCGGCTCAAGGCGATGTCCTGTCCAACCTGCAATCACCAAGGCGTGAGCCTCAATTTTCGCGCTACCATGTCCGTCCGTGAGGCGATCTATGTCTTGACCCGGATGAACACGGGTTGAAACATAAAGTGATCGCGTAGGTCAGTTGGATAGAAACATGTTCCTAAACCGCTGTTCCTAGGACTCGATTTGTCCTCTAATCAATTGTATTTAGGACCTTCGTTTGGGAAACCCCGAGACCGCATGGATATTGGGGTTGGCTTTGAACGACTGCGAGGGGATATTAGGACAGTCCTTTACGAAAACACTCCGCAAGGCGAATCATCATGGAAGGTGCATCAGTCTTCCCAGTCATTTCTCGATTACCACTCTACTGACAGGCAGCTTACTTGCAATGAGAGCTCCTATTATTCCTCCAATTGTATTCGACGTAACATCCGTCATGGAGGGAAAGCGACTGTGATGGAATACCTGATAGAACTCACAACTAACCGACAAAAGGACGGTTAATATGGCGGCTGTTACGACTTCACCTTTACGAACATGTAACTGGGACTGAATGTATGAAAACCCGAAAGGAACATACAAGATGATGTTTGCCAGTGCATCAAGAGAGACCCGCATATTGTGAAAAGGTACCCAGATAACCCTATCCCAGCGGGCGGCACCCCAAGCATCTGTCCAAGGATAGGTGGTAGCAACAACGATAACAAGAACACAGCAAAGCCATACCGTACGCCAAGAAAGAGTCAACTCCCTTGAGGCAATTTCCGCACTTCCCACGCTAATGTTTCGATGGCAGAACACTGTCTCTAGGCCAACCGGTCGGGAGACGGCCGCTTCTTCGAGGGACATCCTCTCGCGTTTGGAACGGTCGTCACTCATGGGATGATCTCCGCTGGTTCCTGCACGCGTCCTTCTGCATTATGGCTGGAGCCGACGCTAGGCCGAGCGGTTGAATGGCAAGGGGAGGTAAGTTTTTGTGTGCGGGAATATTGTGGCATAGTGTCAAGGTAGAGCGTCTCCACCCGGATTACAGCAGGGGGTGATAGACCTTGAGAGATTGCGCGAAGCCATCTGGGCCAGGAAAGAGTGTTGCTCTGCTGATGTTCATCGAATGAAGCGCCTTCAGTGCCGGCCGTCGTTCGTCAAGGGGAATGTCTAGTCTCAGAACCTTGGAGGGATCATTCCATCCAGGCATGGCTCTATAGGTTGATTTCAAAGCTTTGACTGGCATCACAGGGATATAAGAACACTCCTTTTTGAATGGTGAGTCGCTCGTCTAATTGGAACGGATTGACTGTACGAGGAACGTCATCTCCGGCGTGTGTTTCATCGCATTCTGCACCGGGCGAATCTCCCCAGTTTTCGCGTCTACGATCTCCGTCATACCTATGCCAGTCTGCTCCTGTCGTCCGGCGTTCCGTTACTCTATGTGTCGCAGCAACTTGGCCATACCAATCCGACTACGACCCTGCGGTACTACGCCCGCTGAATTCCGACGGGAGATCAGCGGTATGTCGGTATATTAGACACGCCTGCGGAGAAAACTTGGCACCAGAGGCGATCAAATATCAGAAACCATTGATTTCAGGACTACCCCATCACGGCCGACCCATGATGATGAATCAACAGCCACTCATCCCCGATCCGCTCGAAGAGATTTGTGGCTAATACCTTCGCCTGCTGCGGCTCGTCAGCTTGATGAGTGGTAATGTGCTCCACACAGACGACCCAGGCGATATCGCCTGCCACTTGCACGATCACATCGGTAAGCTCAAACGTCATAGAAAACGTATTATTGAAGATCAGGACCCAGGAGTCGCGCACGAGCGGCCAGCCTGCCCGCAACGTCCAGCCTGGATGGATGCAGGTCACATAATCCTGGTGCGCCCAAATCGTATCCATTTCGCCGATATCGAGGTTGCCAAATGCGGCATAGAACGCGTGGTTCGCTTTGTTCACTTCTTCGATGCGTTGTTCCAGCATGCACGATTCCTTCGCTGAGTACTGTGCCGTATCATACTGCAATCACGGAGATGAGGGCGAGGGAAGAATGGAGGACGGAAACAGTCAGGCTATCCTTCTTGCTCGCAGAACGCGCACGGTGAAATGGTGCTCGTCCGATGCGCGCAGGGAAGGATAACCTGACTATTTCCTTTATCGGGTGGATGAATCAGAAACAAGTAATTTTTTCTGGCTGCTCAAAAAATCCGTCCAGCAAGGCCGCAGCAGTTTAGTACTCGCTCTCAAAAGGGTGGCCTGGTTGATCCTTGATTGCGCGCGTCGAACGAGCACCTTCCGAGCGTGCACGTTCCGCGAGCAGGAGGACGACCAGGCTACCCGTCCTCCCCTTTTTCAGCAACCTCCTACTTCGTGAGGCGAGACGTCTGCCGATTCACGACCCAGACTCCGGCCAGAATCAGCACAATGCCGAGGATTTCACTTGTCCCTACTGGTTCCTTCAACAACACCGCAGACAAGACGACGGCAGCCACAGGAGTCAGATTGCCAAGAACGGAGGCGCGTGAGGGTCCAATCCCCTTGACGCCGAACAGCCAAGCCTGCTGCGCGATGGCCGTGGCAAAGAGGACCAGATATCCCAACGCCATCCAATCCGCCAACGCCACAGACCCAAGTCCCGCATCTAGCATCTTCCGATCCGTCCATAAGAGGGGAATTTGGAGGACGGTGGCGACGAGCAGGGTCGTCCAATTGACGGTTAATGCCGAGTGGCGCTCCATGATCGTGCGGCTGCCAATACTATAGAGTGCCCAACTCACCACGCCAAGAAAGACCAGCAGGCTGCCGAGCAGCGGCTGATCGCCTGCGGCCTGAAACCCCGCCACAGAAACCAACCCCACCCCCGCAAAGGACAAGAGACCGCCCGCCCACACGGCGCGCAGCGGAACGTCGTGAATCAACATCGCCGAGAGCAACGCGGTCACCACCGGACTTGATCCGATGATCACCCCTCCCACTGCCCCGCTCACATACTTGAGCCCCATGAGAATGAGCAGGTGATTGCCCAACACGCCGAGCCCGAGCAGGCCCAGCATGCGTACGTCCGCCTTGGTCAGCTTGGTCAAGGTGCCTTCCTGCCACCACCACGTAGTCAGGAGGATCGCCAACCCGCCGATGTCCCGCAGGACCGAGGCTTCAACAGCGGAAAATCCACTGAGGGCGAGCTTCTGGGCCACGATCGACCCGCCCCACAGTACAGCGGCAGCGATGATCGCCCCATAGGCCAGACGGCTTGCTTGAGGTGTCATGTGCAGTGGATACCGTCATTGTTGACGGGCGTCAAGGGATTTGCCCTCATAGCTGTGGCCTAATTACCAAAATCCCATCCCTGACTGTCACCAGCACGGCTGTCACACGCGGATCAGCGACGACCACTCGATTGAGCTCTTGAATGGCTGCCGTGTTCTCATCGGGCGCCGGTTCTTGTAACACATTCCCGTCCCACAGGACGTTATCGACGAGGATCACTCCCCGCGGCGACACCAGATCGAGCGCCCGCCGGTAGTAATTCACATAGTTGATTTTGTCGGCGTCGATAAAGATCAGATCGAACGGTCCCTTGAGGTCCCTCATGGTATCGAGCGCCGGCCCCATGCGAACCTCGATTTTCTTACCACTAGGTGATCGGGCGAAATACTGGCGCGCGAGAGCGGCCGACTCTTCATCGATCTCACACGTAACCACAATCCCCTTTACCGGTAACGCTTCCGCAAAACAGAGCGCGCTATACCCAGTAAACATGCCGATTTCCAGCACACGTGTAGCCTGCACCAGTTGCGTCATCATCTTCAGAAAGGCCCCTTCGAGCGACCCGACGATCATCTGGGGCGACGCCATTCGTCGCTGGGTCTCTTCCCGCAAGGCCCGGCAGAGGTCAGACTCCGGAATGGAATGGGCCTGGGCATAGGCCTCGATGTCGGCAGAGACAAGTGTATGCATCACGCGGAGCGTCTATGGGGTTTGAAAACGGATGATTCGTTGCGTACACTACATGACAGGATTCGAATCGGCGTAATCATAGCATGACGGTTCCTAGCCCGCATTATTCACGAGGGTTCGTGACGAAACCGCCGAGACGACATGCGAGACGGGCGCGCGGAGCCGTGAGGGAGGGAGGCATACTTGAAACAGTATGTTGACCGACTGAGCGGCGAGCCCGCCCGCCGTCAGGCTTGTCGTAGCGGCGTATCGGCGGTTGTAGTAGAAGCCTTCGTGGATAATGCGGGCTGAAGGAGATATCCGACTGTGAAAACCTTGAAGACTGTGGAAGCTCTGACGACCAGCCTCTTGGAAATCCAGCGCATTAACAGCGCAGCGTCACTCCTCTCCTGGGATCAAGAAACCTACATGCCAGCCGGCGGGGGCGAAGCCCGCGCCGAGCAGATTTCGACACTCCAGGGCATCGCACACCAGAAGCTGATCTCCCCGAACATTGAACGACTGCTCGCCACCTGGGTCGATCCAGCGACCGGGGAGATTCGTGAAGATCCTGGAGATGGGTGGGACGAGCCCGCACGATCGTTGCTCCGGGAAGTATGGCGGGACTTCAGCCGTGCAAAGAAGCTGCCCTCCGATTTTGTCGTGACGCTCAGCCGGGAATGTTCGCTGGCGCAGCAGGTGTGGACCGAAGCCAAAGAGAATAACGCCTTTTCGAAATTCCTCCCGAATCTCCGCATCGTCCTAGCGCTGAAGCAGCAGGAGGCCGAATACCTCGGCTATCGGGACTCGCCGTACAATGCGTTACTCGATGTGTACGAACCGGACTGCACCATCGCGGCATTGCGCCCGCTGTTTGCCCGGATCAAGGAACGTCTCGTACCGCTGCTTCAAAAAATTCAACAGAGTGCGGTACAGGTCGACGATGCGAAGCTCTTTCACACCTTCGATCAGGCACGCCAACTGGAATTCGGCCGGTTGGTGTTGATCGCCATGGGCTACGACTTCGAACGGGGACGTCTCGACTTGTCCGCGCATCCCTTTACGACATCATTCCATCCGACAGACGTGCGTGTCACAACACGTGTGCACGAACACGATCTCCAGTCCTGCCTGTTCAGCTGCATCCACGAAGGCGGCCATGGGCTGTACGACCAGGGTCTCGACCCCCGCTATTTCGGGACACCGCTTGGCGATTCCGTCTCGCTCGGTATTCATGAGAGCCAGTCGCGCATGTGGGAAAACTGCGTGGGCCGATCGCGCGCGTTCTGGCGCTTCTTCTACCCCATGCTGCAGCAAACGTTTCACCATCAATTGCGCGGGCTCGATCAGGAACAGTTCTACGCGGCCATCAATCGCGTGAAGCCGTCGTTGATTCGAGTCGAGGCTGATGAACTCACCTACAATCTCCACATCATGCTGCGGTTTGAAATTGAGCAGGATCTTGTCGAAGGACGAACACGCCCGGAGGACCTGCCGGGCATCTGGAACCAGAAGATGAAGGATTATCTGGGTGTCGTCCCCTCCAACGATGCGGAAGGCGTGCTGCAAGATGTGCATTGGTCATTCGGCGCCTTCGGCTATTTCCCAACGTATACACTCGGGAATCTCTACGCCGTTCAATTCTATGAACAGGCCAAACTCGAAATCCCGCATCTGGAGGATGAAATTGCGGCCGGGCAACTGATGGTACTGCAGCGTTGGCTCGGACAAAAGATTCATCGCTGGGGCAGGATGTTCACGCCGGATCACCTCGCCCGACGAGTCACGGGAAAGAGCCTCGACCCTGAACCATTCTTGTCCTATGTAGAGCGGAAATACGGCGAACTCTACAAACTCGACATCAAGCAGGGGTAGCGGCAACGCGGTAGCCGTCCATGGTCGTCCGTGACCCGCTGCCCGTTTTCAGTACCCCATCGCCTGATTGAGTTTGGCCAGGCTCGCGGCGGGCAATGTGAACTCCGCCTGCACGTCGATGCGAGACGGCACCAAGAGCGTGGTGTGAAAGACAATGTCGCGGATCGAGATCTTGAACTCCGGTTGCTGCGGCGTACTCAATTCGACCGACTCGACCGACTGGGTGATCGCCCCGCTGTCCTGTGGACCATAGACAGCCACCACCGCCTTCAGGATCTCCGCAACCTTCTCGTTCGTCTCAACCCCGACGATACCTTTCTCCAGCAACGGAATCACTTCTTCCTGGGCCTGATCAGACGGCGTAAAGTTTTCCACCCGTTCTTTCCGGCGCAGCGACATCAGGTCGTTATCGAGATCTTTACTGAATGCCCCATAGGCAAACCGAAAGAACTCAAAATGAAAGCCTTTGAAGCCCTTGCCGAACATTTGGAGTTCGCACAGAAAACAGAGTTGCTGCAGCTTCACATCGCTGAGCAGTCCATGGGGTTCCGTATGATGCAGGAGATAGAGTAGGAGAGCCCGGTCGACCGTAATCTGATGAGGTGTCCGCATGCCGGTGGTCGCTCGTTCTGCTGCCTGTAAAAGAGTGCACTATAGCCAGCGCCGGAGATCTCCGTCAATTCATTCCCCCTGTTGCACCTCGCTCACGACACCCCTTGACCGGTTACGCAGTTTCGTCTTTAATGAGATGCATCGGAGGTTCGGCATGGCACACAAGCACGTCAAGGAAATGCAAGCCCTGGTTGAACACCTGGGCAAGCATCAACTCAAGCTGACCCGTCAACGCGAGTTGATTCTGAACGCCTTCCTCCGGCAAGAACACATCACCGCAGAGGCCATGTATCACCAGCTGGCGAAGTCCGATCCTCATCTCGGACTCGCGACGATCTATCGAACGCTCAATCTGTTCTGCGATGCCGGCCTCGCACAAGCCCGGCACTTCGGCTCTCAGACGAAGTACGACAACGTCTCGCACAAGGGTCACCACGATCACCTCATCTGCACCGGCTGCGAAAAGATCGTGGAATTTGAGAACGAGGAAATTGAACGACTCCAGGAAGAAGTGGCTACTCGGAACGGCTTTACCATCAAAACCCACCGGCTTGAGCTCTATGGCCTCTGTGCTCGCTGCCGCGATTGACGCGCCCCGTTTGTTCTAGTATAATTTTGATATAGCTTATCAATTTCAATTTCATAAGGATCTATTCATGCCCTTCGTACGCTCGCTGCTCAAGTTGCGCCGGACTATTCTCTCCAGCCTGTTTGTGTGTTTCGCCGTAGGAATCTTCGTATCTTCTGTCTCGGCTGCCGAGACACTCACGATCTACTCCGGCCGCTCGGAACGCCTCATCAAGCCGGTGCTTGACGTCTTCACCGCAAATACCGGCATTCACATCGAACTCTTGTCCTCTGGCACGACGGAGTTGGTGAACCCGCTGAAAGCTGAGGGGGATCGCACGTCGGCAGATCTCCT
>DATNCR010000292.1:0-6724 GCA_035607135.1 Nitrospiraceae bacterium | reverse complement strand
GAGATCTGCCGCGTCGCGGTCGAAGCCGTCAAAGCCGTCCACTACCGGAGTGTCGGCACCGTCGAGTTTTTGCTCGACAAAGACCACAACTTCTTCTTCATGGAAGTGAACACCCGCATCCAGGTGGAACATGCGATCACCGAAATGGTGACTGGCATCGATCTCATCAAGGAGCAGATCAGGATCGCCGACGGACAATCCCTCTCCTTCAAGCAGCAAGACGTCAAGCTGAATGGGCACAGCCTCGAATGCCGCATCAACGCCGAAGACCCGGAAAAGTTTACACCCTGCCCAGGAATGGTCACCAAGTACTGCCCGCCAGGCGGGTTCGGCGTACGCGTCGACTCTGCCATGGAACCGAATATGATGGTCGTCCCGTTCTACGATTCAATGATCGCCAAAGTCATTACCCATGGCAGAGACCGGCAGGAGTCCATCGCCCGCATGCGCCGAGCCCTCGACGAATTCATGATCGAAGGCATCAAGACCACTATCCCGCTACACAAACGCATCCTCAACGATCCCGACTTCCAAAAAGGCCACGTCTCGACCACCTTCCTCGAACGATTCTTCGCCAATTAGTATTCTCGGGATATGCGGTGGTAGGACCAGACGCTGGACCGTGTTGCCGCGGGGAGGGAGGTCTATTTACTCTGCTTCCCCGACTCTTGGGATGACGACTTCTCCGGGCTTTTTTGTGTAATCTTCTTGAATCCGCTTCCGATCGCAGACCCCATCTTGGGGATCTCTTTCTCGATATTGTTGGCCGCGCTCTTCAGCCCCCGTGCATAGTCGTCTATGGTGATGCCCTTGTTACCCCCACTGTTGCTACTGTCCGCAGCGATGGCTGCCTGTGCAAGCCCGAATGCCAGAGCCCCGATAAGAATGACCATCCTGTGCATAAGACACCTCTCTGTTTCTGAAACTATACCATGAGTGGGTGCGAATGAGGAGGATCTATCTGGTTTGTTAGGCAGTACTGGTGGGACGGGGATCCCTTCGGGTTTCGCTCCCATATCGTATGCCCGCTCACTCGAGAATCTGACTGAGACGTAGCCCTGCCTTCTGAAAATGATTCGGAAGCAGCATGATACAATTGGGATTGAACCCCTGCGCCTTCAAGGTATCAATGCTTCCCAAGACCCTGTCCTTCGTCAGGTCGATCACCGTGATGGACCCATCGCTCATGCCTTCCAAATTGAGCAGACTATTTTGGACAAACAGGTACCGTTCATCGGGCGACAGAACAATATGATGGGCACCTGGCGCGGCAGGAATGGCTTTGAGAAACTTCGGCTGTCGTGGGTCGGTATTGTCATACAGATTGACAAACCCCGGCTTAGCCGTGGTGACGTACAAGCGGTCTCCCTTCGCGTTGTAGAGCATCTCCAATGGCATCCCTTGCCCCCTGATGCCGAAGTCATCGACCTGGTTGAAGGAAAACGACCGGGTCTTCGGATCCCAGATCCCAGCCCACAGCGTCGCGTCGAACATATTGGTAATGTGCACCACCGGAGGATTGGCCTTCGGAGCAAACATGACTTCCACTGGAGCGGCATTGGCAGGAGACGGTTTCAATGAGACTTTGTGTGTCGACAGCACCTTCCCGGTGCTGGCCTCCAACACGGTGACCGAGTCACCCGCCTGCGCCATGTCGTCAGGCTTGACCGTACTGGTGACAAGGACCCGATCAATGCCATTGTGAATCGCAATGCCGTGCGGATACAGGATCGAAGCCGGTGCCGGTTCAGCCGCACGGACGGTTTTAATCGGCACATCTTTGATCGCATCGCCCATAATTACCGTGCTCGAACCCATACAGGTGAGGTACCACGTCCGGTTATCCTCCGACACCACCAGGTCTTCCAAGACCTGGCAGTCCGGTACATCAATGGTCCGCAGCCGATAGGGAAAGCGTGTAAGGTCGATGACGTGCAGGAGACTCTTGCCCAAGGCTGTGATGTAAGCTTTCGTCCGATCGCGATTGAAGAAGATATGGTGCGTGACGAGGTCCGCCGGAAGCGGAACCTCCATCAAAATTTTCCCGAAATCCGAAGACTCGGGATCAATCTCCATAATCGCAATCCCTTCTCGCCTCACTGGCTGGTCCGGCTTACTCTCATAGTTTAAGAGGGCAAGCATTTCCGCAGACGCCAGAGACGTGCAAGAGAGAAGCAGCCCAACAGTTAAAGAGAGAAGCCGGAGCGGTTTCATCGGAGAGCCTCCCTTGGTGATGGCGAATCGAGAGAGAGAACTCCGGACTTTAAGTATGAATGCACTGGTGGACATGCGATTCCTCCATTTGTGTGTATGATCCGAACGAAATACGGTTCCGGCATCCCTGCTGGAACGGCATGTCGCACTATAGGGCAATCACTTCGTTGGGATCTTATCCGAGCGTCTGAGTCTCTTGACAGGGATAGGCTAGGCAGCAGGTGACTTGCTTTGGCGTCCGGTACACTTTGCCGAAGCTCCCTGCTGGCATCGGACGAGTATTGTTTTATAGTGTGCGTCCTGAAAGCAAGAAGGACACCTGGCCGCTCCGGACTCTAATTCTTTTCCGGCGGTGTCCCATGCTGTCGCTTGACCAGCGTAGCGATGAGCTGTGTGATTCGATCCGTCACTTCCGGCTGGAGATCGTGGAAGTCCACTCCAAACTCAGCCCTCTTGATCCATTTCACAGTAGCACGATCGATCACTAACAACTCTGGTTCTCCCGGCACAAACATCTGCAGGGAAAGTTCTATTCCCACGGAAACCGGTACATTTCCGGTAATGTAGCTCCCGCTCAGCGAAAGATCCTTGACAATCCCTTCACCGGCAATCATGTCCCCACGATACTTCACCGTGGCGAATGTCTTGAGCCGTTGACCTTTCCGAAGTACAAACCCCGCCATACCGACTCCTTGTCTCCATCTTCGGATGGTTGCGATCAATTCGTTCGGTCGCTGATGAGCCATAACAGCCCAGGCACACGGCGATCCGATGCGTGATGGCCCCTTGGCTGGGGCGATTGTACTACCTCAATAAGATTTATCAACAGCTAATTCCCCCGACCCTCCTGGCTCTCGTACCTACCGACACAGTCTTTCACAACACACTGCCAATAGGAGAGACCAGGCTGAAGGCCCAAGCATTCAAAGAGAATTGCAGGACGTTCCAGTAGGGCAGTATGCTTGGGGCATGGGCGATCGCATATTGCGAGGCTCCAAATGTGGGATGTTATCCTTCTTGTTCTACCACTGCTCTTCTCCCTTACACCTGCGTTTGCCGAACAAGGATTCGATCCGAAGTACGAGCGCGACTACAACAGCCGTTGAACCGTTCACGATAAACCGTTCAACCTGGTCATCGTTCAAGAAATTCTCGACAAAACAACAGCACCGTGAGTTATTTCTGACCAAAAACTGCGAATGACCATCAAAAGGTATGAGAGACAGGTCTGGTGGTGTGTGTTCGTTCCGGCAAGGGATTGCGACAGAATTACTACGTATATATTTGATTATCCACGATAAAATCATCATGATTTCGCAAGATATTTCATGTTATGATTTTCTTGCTGCTTTCTTGTGGCTAGGGCGACTTCCCTGCCGCAGTGGAAGTCGGGGAGGTGATGTGGCCATCACCTCCCCATTTTTTTGCTCTGACTGCTTGTTGTAGTGATCTCAGTCTGCCGAAATTCGTCTCTTACGCTGTCTCACTCCTCATCTGACTAACCAACACGAGTCCTGCCCTTCGAGAGGGGAACAAGTCTTGTCCGTCGTCCTGCTGGATTCTGGACCGCGAGGATTCGTTAATTCCTGGCACACAAGCTTATGGAGTATTCTTCCGGGAAAGATTCCGATTGGTCAGTCCTGTGCGAGATTCAGATCGAGCGAGAGGGATCGAGGAGGAGGGAAGGTGAGGAGGCGACGTGGCCGTCGCCTCCTCTTGAAGCGCCGACTACTTCTTCTTCTTGGCTGGCTTCTTTGCTGCTGCTTTCTTCGTCGCCATGAGACTTCCACCCCCCTTCGATATCTAAATGTGTGTGCTGCACATGGTATAGCAGAGTTTTTGAAATGTGGGAAGTGCCAGATTTTTGATTTCGCGGGTGGAGGTCCGAGGACTACACAGAGAAAACGGAAACACAGATGATGGGGTCACACGCTGACCCGTCTGACTCACGGTGAATGTGCTCGTCATGAAGCCAGTGGTGCTACAAGTTAATAAAGAAATTGATCATGAGGATGTTGTTGATCTGGTTGACCATCTCCTCTTTACGGGTGTTGACGATCTGCATTTGATAGCCTACATCCATATTGAATTGCGGCGTGAACTGGCGATTAAAGCCGATAAACCATCGGTTTTGGTCGAATCCTGCCTCAGGAGCGATAACGCCCTTATTCCCCATGCGCCCATTCAGATTAAAGAAAATTTCATCGAACGTCACGAACGACCAGTCGGGAAACATCGGCAGTGGGACATCCACGCGTAACATCGTTCTGGCGCGAAAGGCAGTACCTTCTATATGGTCTATCCATCGTTCTTCCAGTCTGGAGCGACTTTGAATTTTTATGAATGGAAATGCTTCCAAGAATTCAAATTTGTCTTTGTATGTCAGCTGCTGATAGATGCGGTGTTCCCCGGTAAACTCAGGCTTATTGGCGGCGTCATAATAGACTGTGCTCCACGCGTACCCTTGCCACACAGACCACTTATCGTTCAGTTTATACCCGAGGGCTGTTCGAAGAATCAGTTGATTGAGATCCGATACGTCGTCCCCGAACCGCGGATTGACCTCCGCGTACCCTATATAGTTCTGCGAGAGCGGAACGGTCAGAAAGACCGGCGCCCACAGACGGAAGTCATTCGTCAGGGTCGAGCCGGCAGCGAAAACCTCCGACCCGGCGCCAGCCACCAGGCTCCATGCCGCCACTCCAATCAACAGGCCTGTAAGGCGTGGACGCCACCCCTTTTCTTGACGTAGGACACACTTCTTCATGTTCTTCTCCTCTTCCTTAGCAAACTATTAAGACGTCAGTCAGTACAAGCAGTCGATTCTGGTCATGTGATTGAGCAACACGAACCAGATTCATCAAGTCAATCACATCAACCAGGTAAACGGCGTACGAAGAGGACGGCGATGGTGAGTATCCTACGAGGTGTACTCCTGTTCTCGTTGGCCTGCAGAGCCGTGCAAACTTCAGTTCGGACACAGAATGTTTCCGCAGCCTACCTGACGAGCGGCAACTCTTATAGCGAATTTCGTAGCAGGATGCAATCATCTGTTCCTTGACAGTCAGAAAGGCTCCAGACGGCTCTGGCAGCTGATGGAGGCATGCCAAGAGATACATAGTTTTCGCACAGTGTTGGAAAAATCAGACAGGCCCAAATAGCCAGACAGATCAAACAAACCATCCTCCCTAAGAAGATGGCTGGCAGTTCGGGCACCAGATCTATATTATGCGAGGCTGAATCCATAGTTGGAGTCGACTGATGGGACAGCCAGAAAAAGAGAGGGCGGGAATGCTCACGGAATTTCTTGTGGAAGACCACCGGCGGCTTGATGGGCTGATGCATGCAGCTATGGCTCACCCCAGCACAGTCGATGACCGCGCCTACGGGCAATTTCGTGCTGGGCTCCTTCGCCATATTGGCATGGAAGAAAAAATTCTCTTACCTGCCGCCCAGCGACAGCACGGCGGGGAACCACTGTCCCTGGCTGTCAAACTTCGGCTTGACCATGGGGCCCTGGCCTCGCTGCTCATGCCGACGCCGACCTCGTCGATCCTGACCACGATCCAAGGTATTCTGGTTGAGCACAATGTGTTGGAAGAGGGACCGGCCGGTTTGTATGAAACCTGTGACTCGTTGGCCGGCCCGGAAGGGGAGACGATCCTGGCTACCCTCCGTGCCGCGCCGGAAGTGGCCGTGATTCGGTATAACGACAGCCCTGCCGTCATGAATGCGGTACATCGAGCGTTGGAGCGAGCGGGGTATCATCTCCACCACTAGTATTCGTTGTATGCGAGAGGAGCCATGCGCGCCGCTCAGCGTCTCGGCAATCAACTCCAGCGACTCCGAACCGGCCGTGGTCTGACGCAGGAGCAGCTCGCCGTGAACGTGGGCCTGTCGCGGACATTCATCACGCGGCTGGAGCTGGGACAGCACGACCCGACGTTGAGCACCTTGGTGCGATTGGCGAAGGCGCTGAGGGTGTCGGTGACGGACTTGCTAGGGGAAAGCATGAGTGCAAGCCTCTGGTGGCAGGTAGGGGAGCAGCGCTTCGCGACACGAGAGGAGGCTGAAGACCATGCCCGTCCTCTGGGCGACATGTTCATCGCACGATATCAGAACAAGCCTGCAGGCCCTGTGCGTCGACTCTTTCCCGTTCGCGAGAAGGATACGATCCGTGCCAGAAAGAAGTAGTTTGGGTGGCAGCCAGATTTTCGGAGGTAAATTCAGCCCAAAGCTTGTCAAAGCAGGTCAATTATAGACGATAGCCCAAGACATCCTCTTCACGCACCAGCACCAATTCTTCATCGTCGCCCTCCACCTCTCTGGCAGCATGTTTTTCATAGAGGATATGCGCGCCCGGCTTGAGGGTGGTTTTTACAAATGTTTTCTTCTTGACCTTCTCCTTGGAATCCTTGTCCTCGACAAAGCGACCAGCCCCCACGGCAAGGACCTCTCCTTCGACCGGTTTCTCTTGCGCGCTGTCCGGAATGATAATCCCACCATAGCT
>DATNCR010000289.1:0-4879 GCA_035607135.1 Nitrospiraceae bacterium | reverse complement strand
GCGCACCGATCTCCGTCCAGCCATCGACTGCGACGTGAGAGACAAGATGCGTTCCCGATCCGATGGTCACATGCTCACCAATCAGGCAAAACGGCCCGACCTCTACATCATCGGCAAGATTCGCCTTGGGATGCACTATCGCTGTTGCATGAATCTGCACGCTGAACCTCCGGTGAAACCTATATCGTGAATCGTGATGCGTGAATGGCGAATGCGGGTGTCGGCCACAGGTCTTCTCGTGTCACACATCACGTTTCACGTCTTTCTCCTCGGTCACCATGGCAGTCACTTCGGCTTCGCAGACGACCTCTGCCTCAACAAAGGCCTTGCCTTGCATCTTCCAAAACGGACCCCGCTTCTTCACGACGTCGATCTCGAATCGCAACCGATCACCGGGAACGACCGGCTTTCGAAACTTCGCGCCATCAATACCGGTCAGATACACTGCGGGGCGCGTCATGTGCCCCATCGACTTAAACGCCAACACCGCACCGACCTGAGCCATCGCTTCGAGAATCAACACCCCAGGCATGACGGGACGTCCAGGAAAATGCCCTTGAAAGAATGGTTCATTGATCGTGACGTTCTTGATCCCGACGATCCGCCGGTCAGGATCCAACTCCTGCACACGATCGACCAGGAGAAATGGATACCGGTGAGGCAACAGGGACTGAATTTCGGCTTGTTCCATCACAGACATCGGCGGAACCTCCTCGTTCGTCAAACCATCAACTGATGACACTTCCAGGGGTGGAGAAATATATGATCCCTCCAAGCTCGCTCGTTATCTCTTCAGGGATGGGGACTGACTGATCTTCCACTGCGCGCGACACCCCAATCCCACATGCCCTCATGTCACTTTCAAGGGTGGCTTGGTCGATCCTCGATTGCGCGCGTCGAACGAGCACATTCTCATCGTGCGCGTTCCGCGAGCAGGAGGACGACCAGGCCGCCCGCCCCCTGCTATTTATTCTGTCGATCGAACTCCGTGACCACCTGATTGGTCAAGTCCAACTCAGGCTGATAATAGAGCACGATCCTCATGGCCGACTCGTTCCCCTTGTCGATGATCGCCACATACCCGTTCGTTTCGACTACGGTCTGCGCAGCCACTTGCACTTTTCTTGAATATTCCGCCACCATCTCACGCTGTTTCTCTTGAATCTCGCGATTAAAATCGGCCAGACGACGTTGATAGGCCTCCGCCTTGGCCTGGAGCTGACCCTGCTTCTCTGCCTTCGCGCTGTCGGTCAGTTTCTCGTCTTGAAGCGCCTGCTGTAACTCCTTCAGTTCTTGCTCGTCGGCCTCGATGATCTTTTGTCTGGTCGTGGAGTAGGCCTTGAGCTCTTCGATTGCCCGCTTGCCGGCCTTCGACTTCTGTACGACCAGCTGTTGGTCCATCACCGCAACTTTGAAGGTCTCAGCCGACAACCCGGGCGATACCATTGCCAGCCACAATGCCACTGCAGCAATCAAACCTGTCACGCTCGTTCGTTCCATCGAATCCTCCTCCGCTCCTTACGAGTACCATACTCTCGGCCATTCGCCGAACAAGATATGGCAAAAGCCTCCCTCGTCCCGCCCATCTCCCGAGGCTTCTCCTCCATCACCCCTCTATTCCAACTTGCGACTCTCAGAGACTCTCAACTGCCACTGTCCCGCCCTAAGGATATTCACGATTAAATTCATCAATGACCTGACCCGTGATATCGAGTCCTGGCTCGCTATATAAGGTAGGACCGCCTCTCCCCTTCTCCATGATGACCTGCAAGCCAAGGCGCTTCGACACTTTCCCCACGACGAGTTCCACCTTCTCACGAAACCCCTCGAGCGCGTCTTTTTGCTTTTCTTGAATCTCCCGGTTCATTTCGCCCGCTTTCTGCTGATACTCCGCCACCCGACGCCGAAACTGATCTTCGCGTTCCTTTTTCGCAGTCGCGCTCAACACACTGGCCTGTCTCCCAAAATCTTCTTCCATGCGGCGGAGCTCCTTCTCATCCATCTCGATCAGCGTCTGGCGATTCTTGGAAAATGCGCTTAAGGACTCTTTTGTCTTCTTGCCGCTCGTCGTCTCGTTCAGGACACGGGCCGAATCGACCACTCCCACTTTCCCCTCGACCTTGGCCCCGCCCGCAGCACAGCCGTAGACAGCAAGGAGCGCGATCAACAACCCTCCTGTGCAAGACATCTTCCGCATGACGGCACTCATCTGGATCATCACACTGCTACCTCTCAGTCGTGGTCAACAACGTGCTTCGTTAGAACAGAGAACCGATGGTAAATTCGAAGACCCCTTTGCGTTCTCCCTGCCGGGGATCCAAATTGATTCCATATGCGGCGCGGAGAGGGCCAAACGGTGAAATCCATCGCCCTTCCAATCCGGCTGATTTCCGCAAGTGAAACGAGATCGATTCATTGTCATCGAAGCCTTTTCCATAATCAAAGAAGATCACCCCGTTCAGTTTGGCTTCAGAGGAAATCGTAAAGATGAAGTCGTTATTAAAGATCAACTGCTCGGCTGCACCGAGAAGGGAGTTGAATTGGGTGACGGGTCCCGCACGCCCGAACACGAACCCGCGCATGGTATTGATGCCGCCGACAAAGAATCGTTCCGTCAATGGAATGGGGTGTCCATCGATGCCAACTGCAGCGCCATAGCGAACACGGACTGCAAGGCGCGTATCGAACGGCAGCGGTGTATATTTAATAACATCCAGACTATATTTGTAGTAGCTGTTGCTTCCACCCAGATAGGGGGTCCCCAAGTCGAAGCCCGCAGCGCCTCGCCAACCGCTGCGTGGATCCATAAAGTAGTCCCTCGTGTCGCGAGAAATCTGCGTTCGGAACCCGGTCGTCGTCTGAGTCCCCAATTGGTTACAGACAAGAGGAAATAGATTCGGGCAAATCCCCGGTTGTGGATTCTTAAAATTCATCTCCTCCGCGAACAGGCTCATGCTTCCGGTGGCATACTCGGAAAGCCATCGGCCCAATGTCACGCTGGCCCCAGTTTTCGTCTCATAATAGGTGATGTAGTTCGTCGCGGTGCGGTACACATCCAGCTGCAGCGAGGTCAATGAATCGTTCAAATAGGGGTTCCGAAATGTGATCGTCCCCATGGTCCGCCTCTGGCCCAGCTGACCACGAATGCGTCCCATCCACCCGTTCCCACCGAGATTGCCTTCCGTGATATCGGCGATCGCGACCAACTGGTCCAACGTGCTGAATCCACCGCCGATGCTAAACTGGCCGGTCGGCTTTTCTTTCACGCGAACGTTCAGATCGACCTTGTCTACAGCCACCTGCGCCGGAAGGATTTCCACTGTCTCGAAGAAGTTCAGGTTATTGAGACGCTGAAAGCTGCGCTTCAGCGAGGCGGTATCGATCACGTCCTGTTCATCGACACGTAGTTCACGTCGAATGACATTGTCTTTGGTCTTCTCGTTCCCGTTAATATTGATCTGACGGATCCGCATCATCTCCCCTTCCTTGATGGTCAGAATGATGGCTGCGGTCCGTTCCTCCGTGTTCGGATTCACATTGGGTTGGACATCGGCAAATGAATAGCCCCTACTCCCATAGAGATCGGTCAACCGTGTAATCTCGTCACGGAGTTTCTGACGCTGAAAAATTTCCCCTTCCTTAATCTTGAGCCCCTGCCGAAGCTCCGGATCTTCGAACACGGTATTCCCGCGGAATCCGATTTCGCCGATGGTAAATGGCTCCCCTTCCGTCACCGCGTAGGTGATGACAAACCATTTCTTGTCCTCGCTCAGTTCCGCCGTCGGCACCCCGACCCGGGCGTTTAGATAGCCTTTGTTGAGCAAAATCTCTTTGATCCGTTCGACGTCATTGTTCATTTCTTCCCGCTTCAAGACACCGGCATCCGAAAAAGCCGACGGCAATTTCAGCTGTGTGAACAGACCATACCAAGGAATCCATTCCCGCGTCGCCATCACCTTGAACAACTCGTCTTTGGTCGCTCCGTGCAGACCGTCAAAAATGACCGTTTTGACACGAGCCTTGTCCCCTTCTTTTATGAAAAACGTCAGGCGCTTCCGATCCTCGTCCAGCGTCTGCACAACCGGGATCACTCGGCAATTGAAGTAGCCGTCCCCCTGATAGGCCAGGCGGACTTTCTCCGCACTCTCTTTGGCCTGCGGCTGATCGAGAAAGGCTTGACTCTTGATCGTGATCTTCTCTTTGAGCTTGTCGTCACTGAGGGCTTGATTCCCATCGAACACGATCTCTGTGATAAACGGTTTTTCGCGGACCAGAAAGGCCAGAGCAACCCCGCCCGCTCCCGACTCCGTCTCCACCTGCACGTCTTCAAAGAACCCGGTTTCGTAGAGAATTTTAATTTGTCCACGGACATTTTCAGGGGTGTACGGATCGCCAGGTTTCAATGTCAACCGCCCGACAATCGCCGGCATCTCGATCCGCTTGTTTCCGCGAACCTCAATCGCCGTCACTTTGACTCCGGTCTGCTCCACCGCAACGGCGAACGTCGGTAGCACACCGCAGACTGGGATGACGAGCACCATGACGAAGAGCCACCGAGGCCAGGCTGAACAACATCTTTCCCTCACCGGATCTTCGTTCCATCGAAAAAGAAGAACAATAATATCGGCATGACAGGTAACCCTACGTGGAACTGTAACCGTACGTGCTGCCCCACTCGCCCACTCGCACACGTCGCATCCGGGACGCGCGTGAGGATGTCAATACAGAAGGCTACTGACGTGGGAGGTCCCGGCGGTCAACGCGCACGAATCCCTCACGGCAACATGCGCGCAAAACCGTTGGATTATATTGGGCAAGTATTTGAATGTAAAGCTGACAGCCTACATTATTATTCGCGCAAGATCCTTGCGTGACCCAT
>DATNCR010000284.1:0-3906 GCA_035607135.1 Nitrospiraceae bacterium | reverse complement strand
GATCGTGATGCACCCTTTTCCACCCATGACACAACAGCCGCCTCAATCACAACCGGTTACTTCACCAAGGCTCAACGTGCCGGAGAATCATCTCCAATCGTCTGACAACCGTTCCCATGTTCACGCGGTGAAACTTGCGCTCCAGCAGGTCAATTTCTTTTATGGCGACCACCAAGCGCTCTTCAAAATTGACATTGAGATTATGAAGAATCAGGTCACGTCATTCATTGGGCCATCCGGCTGCGGAAAGTCCACTCTGCTGCGATGCCTCAACCGGCTGAACGACTTGATTGAAGGCGCTCGAGTAGAAGGCGCCATGCTGCTTGACGGCATCGATATCAATGGTCACGACGTGGATATCACCGACCTCAGGAAACGTGTCGGCATGGTCTTTCAGAAATCGAACCCCTTTCCGAAATCGATCTATGAAAACGTGGCCTATGGGCCCCGTCTTCACGGAATCCGAAATCGCAGCCAATTGGATCAAATAATAGAAGATGGGCTCAAAGGTGCAGGGCTATGGGATGAGGTGAAAGATCGCCTCCAAGCCAGCGCCTTTGGTCTGTCTGGAGGTCAACAACAACGTTTGTGCATCGCCCGCGCCCTCGCGGTCAAACCGGATGTGTTGCTGATGGATGAACCCTGCTCGGCGCTGGATCCTGTGGCCACTGCCAAGATTGAGGAATTGCTCTTTTCCTTGAAGCAAGATCTGACAGTCATTATAGTCACGCACAACATGCAGCAGGCCGCACGGGTGTCCGATTGGACGGCATTTATGTATCTCGGCGAACTGGTGGAGTTCGGCCTCACAAAGCAGCTCTTCACCACGCCTTCCAAGAAACAGACGGAAGACTACATCACCGGACGATTTGGATAATCGGTATGACACAGCGCCACTTTGACGATGAACTGGCCGATTTAAAGACCACCCTCCTGCGCATGGCCGGCCTGGCGGAAGATCAGATCGACAAGGCCCTCACGGCGCTGGTCACACGCGACTCGGGCTTAGCGCGCCAGGTCATCGAGCGGGACCATCAGGTCAACACGTTGGATGTGGAGATCGACGAAGAATGTATCCGGTTGCTTGCCCTCCATCAACCTGCCGCACGAGATCTGCGGCTTGTGACGACGGCAATGAAAATCTCCACCGAGCTCGAGCGAATCAGCGACCTGGCGGAGAACGTGTCCGAAAGGACTATCGAGCTGAACGAAGAACCGCAGCTCAAACCCTATATCGATATCCCGCTGATGGGTAAGATGGCACGGACGATGGTGAAGGAAAGCATCGATGCCTTCGTGAAGGATGATTCCGCCCTCGCTCGGAAGGTGCTCACAGACGACGACTTCGTCGATGATCTGATGGAGCAATTGTTCCGAGAACTGCTGTCGTTCATGCTGGAGGACACGCGCACGATTTCACGCGCCATTCGTTTGAGCTTCATTGCAAAATATCTTGAACGGATGGCCGACCATGCTACCAACATCGCCGAGTTGGTGGTGTATCTGGTAGAGGGCAAGATCATCCGTCATACGATCCCGCCAGGAGCCTCTGACCGCGATATCGCGCTGTAATACGCCTCTGTCTCTCCTCAAGTTTTCCTTGAATGTTGAGTGACGAGAAGAGCCAGACCTCACCACATGACACATGTGGTTCAATGGCAATACCGCTCCCCGGCCAACTATGGGGCATTCAGCGTGAGTGAATAGATATGGCCTGAGGAAGGGCGTGCTATGCCAGGAACTGGGTGGAGAAGAGGGTGTATTCAAATCGATGTCGCCGCAGGACGACTTTGTTGCATCGGGAGAGTTGATCGACGCGGTGGAAGATTTGATTCCAGGTATATTGAGGCATCAGGCAGACGAGCGTATCCAAACTGATGACGGTCTGCTCATTGAGATGGTCAAGAATGGCTGCGGTGAGAGCATCGGAGGGGGAAGGCTGCAGTTGAACATTCGCATCTGATTCAAGAAGAGAACTTATAGGCATCGGTACCTCCAAGTAAGATTATGGAAATGAAAGCCCCAGTTGATGGGCCTGTTGCTTGACCGTCGTCGGTGCCGGGCTGTATCGGACGGCCACAATGCGCATGGCACCCAGCGTAAGCAAGATGCCTCCCAGTATCGTGAATTGCTGCCAGTCCCCGCTCGTGAACCATCGTGAGATGACCTCCGTCAGCATCACGACGAGGACCGTGTCGATAATAAAGGTGACACGGACCCGACCGTCAGAACAGTATGCGAGAGTAGTCTTCAACACTTCGACGACGGCCAGCAGAGTCAGCGTGTCGACCAATATTTGGCGAAGGGCCACTTCCACGTCGGCGGACAGCAACAGCCGCAGATCGATAAACGTCTTGATGACTCCACCTGCCAAACCTATGAGAATGGTCAGGGTCAGCAGGCTCAAGATGAATCGCGTGCCCACTTCCCAGACTCGTGTCATGTCAAAGGCCGCCAGCGTGATGAACGATCGCTTGAGCCAGCCGCTCGGCAACGTCGGTTCCATTGTGATGTCTGTCATAGTGTTAATCATGGCCGGACACATCAATCCAGGTATCCCGCTCATGTGAATCGATGAAGAGCATGACGCGGATTACAAGAGTACACCGCACGACCATTGCCAAGACTCCCCTTCTGTCATGACCTTCTCGACGAACTTCCACGCACCATAGCCTGAAACCGGGTGAAGCGAATCGAGCATCCATTCTCATGGTTCAATCCTACCCCTGACATATTCCGGTCGAGTCAATTACCAGTAAACTCTGTGTAAACTGTCTATAGAGCGGAGTGACTGAGTTCTTCCCTGGTCGTGTGAAACTGACTGTCACCATGCTGATGCGGGAGTAGAGCGATGTATGCAGATGAGAGTCAGTTGAGGAGAGTCGACGTGGAGGGAAATGCGAACGGGAAGAACTGTTCTTACTGTGCGGTCAATCGCCAGCCAATGTTCGGATTAACAGAAAGCTGAAGAGTGCAAACAATCGCTCTAAGAACAATTATTAGAGCATAATACTTCAATATCTTAGCGTGAATAGTTAATTTAAAGCATTACTAACCCGTTCGTATCATTGTTGTAGAGACACTGGGTCTGTTACGGTGCGCCTCGATCACACGAATGAAAGGCGCCCGTGACTTCAGTCGACAGTCTCATGCTCGAAGCGAAACAAGCGATCTTGGATGAACAACAGCGCCGTTTTCAAACCCTCCACCAGGAAGGCCGCTGGGAAGAGGCGATCCACCAAATTCATGTGACCCTACGCTGTGCGGCAGACCTCCTCGAGGAGTCGCTCCGAGTCCTTGACGAAGCCATTGAAACTCACAAAGGTATTGCGTCGGATAGCTCCGCTCCCCCGCCTCCTCTTACAACGACCTGAAGATCAGCGGTTCTTCTACGCTTCTCTCCCGTGACGGAGCAGGGTTCGCCCTGAGTCACATTGTCGAAAGTTCTCCTTAAAACCTATCATCCTGCCTAAAACATTCCGGGCATAGGATTCGTTAATACAACCGTAACATTGAAGGACTATCCTAGCGCATTGTCATGAGAGGGAGAACATATGTCCCCGGCTCCCAAGAAAATTTTGATCGTCGAAGACGAACCGGATATTGCCCAGTTGGTAAGCTCTACTTGGAAAAGGAAGGGTTTCACACCACTGTCGCAAACTCGGGATTCGATGCACTGAAGCTCATGAAGGCCGAGCGTCCGGACCTTCTGATTCTGGACCTCATGCTTCCAGAAATTGACGGCATTGAAGTCTGTAAGAAAATCCGCACCGTGCCGGACACCGCGCTCCTTCCCATCATCATGCTGACAGCCAAAGCAGAGGAGTCCGATACCATCATTGGGCTCGAACTCGGGGCCGACGACTATGTGACGAAACCATTCAGTCCCAAAGCATTGGTCGCCAG
>DATNCR010000010.1:0-4432 GCA_035607135.1 Nitrospiraceae bacterium | reverse complement strand
TGTGCTCTTTCACCAAAATACGAATCTGTTTGGCCAGATCAGTTCGGGCAGAGAGTTCCGATACGCGCTGGCAGATGATACGCCCTTTCGCCATGTCGCCCTGACCTCTGCCGATGAGGTACTGGTCCGATGAATAGCTGTTGCGATCTTCAACCGTGCGGCGCAACACAGCCGGCGCTTTCGAGGAGTCTCCTTGTCCTGTGTGCTGTGTGAGTTGGTTAAACGATTGCTCAGCGTGGGCTCGAACATCGCCTGAATCCGCAGCATACGAATGCTGCGGTAGCAAGCCTGAGCAGCCCGCGGCGATCAACACAACCATCAACTGACCACTTCTGTTCTTCACGCGCTACCTCCCTCGTCCTCCGCCCCCACCATGCCCATGCCCGCCCCCTCCGCCTCCTCGGCTGCCTCCCCCATGATGCCCACCTCCGCCGAACCCTTGAGGTGCCATCTGAGAGGGTGCGTGTGGGACATGCTGAAAGGCCGGCGAATGGGGCTGATGCATCGCCGGAGGTAAGTTGTTTGTCACAGGCGGTGTGCCAGGTCCTGCCTGCGGCTGCTGTAAAAACTGCTGAAGTGCATGAGTTGACCGTGAGCCGGGAGTCGGAGTCTGATGCGACATGGGCGGAGCAGCGCTTGGTGACGGCAGGAAAGGATTCAATTGGCGGACATCGGTCAATGATCTTGATCCGGTGGAAGGCATCTGATGGATGACACTGGGTTGATGGCCGATGTGCGGTGGCACTGTCGGTGTGTGATACGTAATTTCGTTCAACGTTCGTGGAGCCGTCTGCGATCCTGGCGCCGGTGTGATCTGATAGCTTGGCATGGCCGGTGGTCTTGTTCCCGGTGCAGGGGGAGCGGGTGGTTGTGGCGGCGAAGACGGTTGTCTAGTGGTAATCACTTGTTGAGCCATTTGGACATGGGGACTTGCGGGATATAAGCCCTGTGCAACGCTCAGGAGAGCCTGGGTTTGGGCCAGCCCCATCCAGGAAGATGGATAGACAGTCGGCGAGACGAGTACCCAATTCGTCCAGGCTTGCGAGACCATGGCATTCGATTGCACCCGATTCAAGATGTCTTGCCGCTGCTGGGCTGCCTGCTGTGTCTGCTCTGTGGTAGAGGCTTGTGCCAAGGCCTGATTTGCTGCGTCGAGGTCTTGTTGGAGCTGGTCATTTTCCTGTTGTAGCGAGACGAGTTGATGACGGGCGTCTTCGTTCTCCCGCAAGGCCGCGATAGCCTGTTTTACTTCTTCCGTATCAATCTGGGCTACCAGATTCGTTCTGACCACGATCGTGTCCCCATCGAGCGTCGTGTTGGTCTCTTGCTCCAGGACAAGAACCAAGCCGGCCGTATAGGTTCGAATTTCGTCTTTTGTCACATCGAGACTATCCACGACGGTGACGCTTTCGAGATAGACAGCGACTTGCTCCAGGGCATTTCGTTTGGCCGCTTCGGTGGCCAGGCGGATGGCGTCTTCCCTGGTGTCACGGTCTCCCATCCGGTGTTCTCCCTGGGCAGTCACGACTCGGACCTCTGCCAGAGTGACTGACGGCCAGACAGACAACATGACAAACAGTGCCATGAGTCTTATGCTTCGCGGTGAAATGTGAGGGAACGTCAGTTGGGTGGCAGTATGCGTAGAAGAGATTGGTGGCACGCCCTCACCTTTTGGATAGGACCGACGCACCAGGGGCCGATCCATTGATAGCCGCACGTCTTATGTTAAGCATAGCACCGACATTGACGGTTCTGCCAGGAGCGTGTCATTAGCATAAATCCTGATGGATCGTGCGGGCGAGGTCTTGCCTCGCTTGCCTTGGCGGAAAACGCCATGATAGCGTAGAAGTTCCGTTGGAATGGAAAGGACTGAATCGTGCTTATGTCGGTCAGCCTTGATCGTAGATGGTCAATTCGGACTCTAGCCGTATCATTATTCCTCCTCTGTGTACTTACTCAGAGCGGGGTAACGGCTGCTGCATCGGCGACGGCAGAGCTCCCTGTCTCCATCGCGCCGACCGAATACGTGATTCTTTTCGTTCTCGAAGGTTTCGGCCAGAATTCGCTGAAGGGCGGTACGATGCCGACCCTCAGCCGGTTGATTAAGGAAGGGGCTGTCACCTGGTCTGCAACGGCGGTGAAACCTGCGTTACGGCTGCCGACGATGGCGTCGTTGATTACGGGGATGCCGGTCGAGAAACACGGCATTACCTGGAATACATTTGAATTCAGCCGCGGCTACCCACGCGCCCCGAGCGTGTTCGACTATCTTGATTTAAGTGGAGGGCGTGACAGTGCGATCTTCCTCATGGACGAGTCGCTCTATCAGTTGGCGAGACCTGAACCCTACACGGACTATCAGATGTGCGGGCCTCTGAAACCTGAGTGCAGCACAGATCGAATCGTGTCCTACATCCGTCAATACTTCAATAAAGCAACCAGCGGCCATGGCTATGGGCACGCGATCCTATCACTGCCGCATTTCCTGGTCGTGCATCTTCCTGAGGCAGGCCGAGTGGGTGCGTCCAAGGGCTGGACTTCGAAGGAGTACCGTCACGCCCTTCACACGGTGGATACGGCCATACACTCTGTGCTGGATATCTATCAAGAGCAGGGGCTGACGAAGAGGACGACCCAGTTCGTAACGTCGCTCAGCCCCGAAGGCCGTGATGCAAACCAGGAATCGGCTGATGCAGGCGTTCCGATGGTTCCGTGGATTGCCTCAGGGGTGGGGATTAAGCCTGGTTACGCGATTCACCAGCCGGTCTCAATTCTCGATACCGGTGCGACGGTGATGCGGACGTTGGGATTGCAGACACATACGGAATGGGATAGTCGTGCTGTGGAAGAAATTTTTCAGGCAGCCTTTGCCGCGGCTCCACAGGGATCCAGCCTGCAATAGGTCGTGTGATGCGAAATGTGACGTGGTACATCATCCATTGTCTGGTCGGAGGGTTGCTGGGTGTTGCGGCGGTCGTTTCGCCGGTCATAGCCGGTCAGCCGGCTGCCTATACCCAGGAGCATACAATCATCATCGACGCCACGACGATTAATCCTCAGTCCTGGTGGCAAGTACCCGGCATCACTCCGTCCATCTATGCGTCGGACCCCGAGTCCATGGATGCCTACAAGACAACCGAGTCTCGCGCCCTCAAGCTGAAGCCGGGAAAATACAAATTCGGAAGCTTCACGTATGATTTTCCGTTCACGGTGAACTTAGAGGGCAAGTTGGAGTTTGCCCAATCCCTCGACCAATGTGTGGAGGGACGAGGGACTCAGACCTTAACTATCCGCTGCAGCCGGACCAATCCGCACAGTGGACAGCGCGATTACCAGTATCAGTAGAGGAGCGGGACCAATGGCCCAGGCGCTTGATGATCTGTTAGAAGCACTCGAGGATGTCGACGACGCGACCCGCGAGGAGGCCTCCAAGGCTCTCGCCGAACGCGCTGATCCCACCACATTGAATGCACTCCTCGGTGCCTGTGGAGACGAATATTGGACTGTGCGGGCTCATGCGGGCTGGGGCGTGGCCAGGATCGGCGGGAGCAAAGCAGTGGAAGCACTCATTGTCCTGTTTAACGACTCCATCATGGAGGTGCGGAACGATGCCGTGGCGGCCATGGCCTCGATGGGACTCACCGTCGTTGATCGCCTGATCACCGCATTGAAGGATGAACGGTGGCGTGTCCGCGAACATGCCGCGAAAACCTGTGGAGTCATCAAGGATCGGAACGCGGTCGAGGCGCTCATACTCGTCTGTCGAGATCGCGATGGCGCCGTGAAGAGTGCGGTCGCGGAGGCGCTGGGTAAGATCCGGGATCCGAGGGCGATCCCGGTCCTGATCAGACTGTTCCGTGACCCTTCGAAGACCGTGCGAGAAACAGCCGGGACTGCGCTTATCTCCATCGGCCAGCCTTCCGTCGACCCGCTGATTGACTGTCTCAATGATAAAGATTTTGTGGTCCGGTGCCACGCTGCCCGTGCACTCGGTGGAATGACCACCGACTATCAAATCGGCCGGACGTGGGTGCGGGACTCTAAAGTGGTCGATGTCCTGATTGCCGCGCTGAAGGATCCGGATCGGGCCGTCCGCGAAGATGCCACGATCGCCCTGGGCCAGATCGGCGATCCACGGGCTATTGATGCCTTGATCGAAGCGATGAAGGATGGCGTAGTGAAGCGGCATGCCATTACGTCGCTCGGTATGATAGGCGATCCTCGTGCGTTGCCTCCCGTGCTGGATGCATTGAGGGGGAAGGGGATTCGACAGGATGGGACTCCGACCCCCGGCTGTATTGTCAGTGAAGACGCGTTTATCAAGGAAGCGGCGGCGACGGCGCTCGGCCAGTTCCGTGATCCTCGCGTCATTCCCGACTTAATCATGCTGTTGAAGGATGGTGTGTTGCGCGAGAAGGCCAGTGCCGCCTTG
>DATNCR010000276.1:0-14877 GCA_035607135.1 Nitrospiraceae bacterium | reverse complement strand
TTGTGGGTGTCTCCGTGCATACGGTAGAGGAAGCGATACAGGTGGAGTCGCAGGGGGCAGACTACATTATTCTTGGCCCGATCTACGCAACGCCATCCAAACAGATGTTCGGTCCGCCGCTCGGCATTCACACGCTTGAGAAGGCCTGTCGACTGGTCCGTATCCCCATTATCGGAATTGGCGGAGTGACGGCGGCTCGTGCGCAGCAGATGCGGCGTGCCGGGGCATTCGGTGTGGCGGTGATCACGGCGATTCTCGGCGCGACCGATGTGGAGTCGGCGACGCGCGAGTTACTCGAGGCCGTGACGCTCGCACCGTGATGTGCGTCATGCACGATTCGCTCGCTGCAAGATGCCGTCGTCCGGTTGACCCTCCCAGGAACGGATGGTAGAATCCGCGCAGACAAGGACTTCTCGATTCAGCAAGGGGTTTCGCGTTCTTCGAGCGGCGCCATGGATGGCAAGAAAGAAAGTCCGAGTCGATTCCGGTCTCTCCGAGATTCTGTCACGCACATCACGAAGCGGTTGACTGAAGGAGAAGCGGGCGTGGCACAACGTAACGACGAACATATTCGCGAAGTTGAAAAGCTTCGCGTGCAGATCCAGTCGATGGAAGAAGAAATTCGTCGGCTGTACCAATCCCGCTACCAGCTCGACCAAGCCACCAAGCAAAACGAAAAGCTCGTCACGACGCTTCAAGAAGCGAAGGTGCAGATCGAAGCGTTGCGCGCGGAAGTTGAAAAACTGACCGCGCCCCCCTCGGCCTACGCCATCTTCTCAAGTCTCAATACTGATGGAACAGGAAATGTCTATGTGTCCGGGCGAAAGATGAAAGTCAGTTTGCACCCGTCGATCAAGGGGAGTGCGATGCGGAAGGGGCAGGAAGTGGTCCTGAACGAAGCCTTGAACGTCATTGAGGTCAAGGGCTTTGATATCCAGGGCGAAGTCGTGCGGCTCAAGGATGTGCTCGAAGGAAATCGTGCTCTGGTGACACTGCATTTCGACGAAGAAAAGGTTGCAGAACTCGGTGATCCATTGCTGGCCGAACATCTGAGCGTTGGCGACCATCTGCTCTACGACCCTCGCTCCGGATATGTCGTCGAAAAACTGCCGAGGTCTGAAGCGGAAGAATTGGTATTGGAAGAAGTGCCCGATGTCGATTATGAGCACATCGGCGGGTTACAGCATGAGCTGGAGCAAGTCCGCGATGCGGTGGAGTTGCCATTTCTTCATCCGGCCCTGTTTTCAGAGTACAAGTTGAGCGCGCCCAAGGGGGTCTTGCTCTATGGACCGCCGGGGTGTGGAAAAACATTGATTGCCAAGGCCGTCGCGAATTCAATTGCGAAGAAGCTCGGACATCTGACCGGCAAAGAGGTACGAAGCTATTTCCTACATGTGAAAGGCCCGGAGTTGCTCAATAAGTATGTCGGTGAGTCCGAGCGGCAAGTCCGGGAAGTCTTCAAGAAGGCGAAAGAGCGGGCGGCGGACGGTAATCCCGTCATCGTATTCTTCGACGAAATGGATGCGCTCTTCAGAACCCGAGGCACCGGGATCTCTTCCGATATCGAATCGACGATTGTGCCGCAGTTTCTTTCGGAAATCGACGGGATGGAGCGACTCCGCAATGTGATTGTCATCGGCGCCAGCAATCGCCAGGATCTTATCGATCCGGCTGTTCTCCGCGCCGGACGGTTGGACGTGAAGGTCAAGGTGGGTCGTCCCGATGCGGTGGCGGCCAAGGATATTTTCTCGAAATATTTGAGCATCGACCTGCCGTTTTCGGAGGAAGATTTGACGCGCCATGGCGGCGACGCCAAGGCCTTGGTCGAGCAGATGACCGATCTCACGGTTGGGGCGATGTATGCGTCCTCGGAAGAGAATAAGTTCATTGAGGTCACCTATGCGAACGGTGAAAAAGAGGTGCTCTACTTCAAGGATTTCGCGAGCGGTGCGCTGATTGAAGGCATCGTGTCGCGTGCGAAGAAGTTTGCCGTGAAGCGGGCGATCGCGAAGGAAGGCCGTGGCCTGCGGTCCGAGGACTTGATCCGTGCAATTCGCGAAGAATTCAAGGAACACGAAGACCTGCCCAATACGACCAATCCTGACGACTGGGCGAAGATCTCAGGAAAAAAAGGTGAAAAGATCGTGCATCTTCGGACGATCAGCGGAGGCCCGGACGACTCGCGTCAGATCGAAACCGTCACGACAGGCCACTATCTCTAGCAGGTTGCGGAAAAACTAATTTGTACAGTAGAACGACATCGACTGACACGTTTGGGACAAGAGGAGCACACATTCGCAGGATGCTCAAAAAGACCGTCCAGCAAGGCCGCAGCAAGCGAAGAGGCGAGGCGTACGCTTCGGTACGTTGAGCCTCTGAGTGAAGCGAGAACGCTGCTGGCGGGCTTTTTCAGCATCCTGCTAAGACGTCACACAACATGCAGGAATCTACCTCGCTGACGACGCCTCGTATACTGGGAACAGAAACAGAATTCGGCATTGCATCGCGCGATCCTGCCGCTGCGGACCCCGTCTCCAATTCCATCGCGGTCATCGGGCACTATCCCGGCGTGACGGCGCCTCAGGCTGTCTGGGACTATGAAAATGAAAATCCGCTGCTTGATGCGCGTGGATTCGAGGTCGAGGGGGAGCGGGAGCGGCCCAATCCTGAATACAATCGCCAGTTGAACAAGGTGCTGGCGAATGGGGGCCGTCTCTATGTCGACGGCGCCCATCCCGAATACTCCACGCCTGAGTGCACCAACCCACGAGAAATCGTGGCTTTCGAACGAGCTAGCGAGCGAATTCTCACCCAGTGTCTTGATCAGATGCTGCGCGTCACCGGGCGAAATCATTGTGTGCTGTACAAGAACAACTCGGATGGCAAGGGGAACAGCTATGGCTATCACGAAAACTATTTGATGTCTCGTGCGGTCCCCTTCGAGCGCATTGTGAAGGTCTTGGCCCCGTTCTTCGTGACGCGCCCCATTTTTGCCGGGGCCGGAAAAGTCGGCGCAGAGAATCAGACCAGCCCCGCGGATTATCAGATTTCGCAGCGTGCAGATTTCTTTGAGTGCCTCGTCGATCTCAATACGATGGTCAGGCGTCCCATCGTCAATTCACGCGATGAGCCGCATGCGGAGTATGGGAAGTATCGGCGGTTGCACGTGATCGTCGGGGATGCCAACATGGCGGAACTGTCGACGTACCTCAAGGTCGGCACGTTGGCCATTGTTCTGGATCTTCTCGACGCCGGGGCGGATCTTCCGCAGATCGAGTTGGACGATCCGGTCCGAAGTATCAAACAGGTGTCTCGCGATTTGGGCATGAAGGAGACGCTCAAACTGACAGGAGGCCGTTCGACGACGGCGGTGGCGATTCAACGAGCCTATTTGAAGGCCGCCATGGGTTACTATGCCTGTCGCGATCTGTCACAAGTCACGAAAGATATTCTCGTTCGCTGGGAAGACGTGTTGGATAAGTTGGAGCAGGATCCTCGTCTCTTGGTCCGTGAGTTGGATTGGGTCGCAAAGCGTCAGATGATGGAATCCTATATGGAGCGAAAGGGCTGTGGGTGGGACGATCCCCGGGTGCGTCTCATGGACCTGCAGTATCACGATGTTCGTCCTGACAAGGGTCTCTATTTTACGCTCGAACGCAGTCATCTGATCGAGCGAATCGTCCAGGACGTCGAGATCGCGCGAGCGGAGTTCACCCCCCCTCCAGGGACGCGCGCCTATTTCCGTGGACGATGTGTCAGCAAGTTTGCGAAGTCGCTCTATGGGGTCAGCTGGACTTCGGTGCTCTTCGACGTCGGAAACAACCAGGTCAAACGGGTGCCATTGATGGACCCGCTCAGAGGGACGGCTTCGCTGACAAGCGATCTCCTCGATCATGTCGACACCGTCGACGCGTTGCTGGAGAAGCTCAAGGCGTAATGCGCAAGGACCCCTCGCGATTCACACCATGAAATTGCCATTTCTCCCCAACGCCGACGGTCCGAGTTTTTTCGACTTTTTGACCCAACACCATCCCACGCTGACTCCGACCGGCCGGAGTGGCTTCTTACAGGCCCAGGCCTCGGCCGAGCCGATGCGTGGGGCCGGCTTGATGAGCATTCCACAGGCCACCACGGTATTGGCGATCAAGTATCAGCAGGGTGTGGTGATTGCCGGAGACCGTCGAGCGACGGAAGGATTTCAAATCGCCGAACGCCGGATCGAGAAAGTCTTCAAAATCGACGAGTATTCCGCGATGGCGATTGCCGGTGCGGCCGGCCCCTGCATAGAAATGGCCAAGCTGTTCCAAGTCGAGCTGGAGCATTACGAAAAATTAGAAGGTGTGCAACTGTCCTGTGAGGGCAAGGCCAACAAGTTAGGACAGATGGTCAAGGCCAATTTGCCGATGGTCTTTCAAGGGCTCGTCGTCATGCCGCTCTATGTCGGGTACGATCTGAAGCGTGGTGAAGGCCGCATCTTCAAGTACGATCTCGCGGGTGGCCGGTACGAAGAGTCGGATTACCATGCGATAGGGTCAGGAGGGAAAGATGCACGCAATGCGATGCGGGAGCATTTTCTCAAAACCTTGGCTGAGCCGGACGCGCTGAAGTTAGCTCTGCTGGCTCTGTACAATGCGGCTGACGATGATGTCGGCACCGGAGGACCTGATCTCGTGCGGGGCATTTACCCCACCGCAAAAATTGTGAACGCGGCAGGCATTACCGATGTTCCCGACCAACAGATTCGTGGCATCTACGATGGGTTGATCGCGACCCGTCGCTCCAAGGAGAATTAGACATGCCGATGCCCTATTACGTCTCGCCCGAGCAGATGATGCAGGACAAGGCGGAGTATGCCAAAAAAGGCATCGCCAAAGGCCGCTCCATCATCGCCATCGAATATGTGAGTGGCATACTGCTCGTCGCAGAAAATCCCAGCGCCTCGTTGTATAAAATCTCCGAGATCTATGACAACATTGCCTTCGCGGGAGCCGGTAAGTACAGCGAGTTTGAAAATCTTCGGAAGGCCGGCATCAGACACGCGGATCTCAAGGGCTTCATGTACAGCCGTGAAGATGTGACGGCCCGCTCTCTCGCGAACGGCTATTCCCAAAGCCTCGGCACAATTTTCAGCCAGGATTTGAAACCGCTGGAGGTAGAAATCCTGGTGGTGCAGGTTGGGCACAATGGCCAGACTAATGAGATGTATCGCATATCGTTTGATGGCAGCATCATCGACGAGCGTGCCTTTGCGGTGATCGGAGGCAAATCCGAGGCCGTGCAGGCCTTGCTCAAGGAGAAAGGGTTTACACAGCCTCCGGATCTCCAGGCTGCCCTCGGACTCTGTATTGCCGCACTCGACCAAATTGGGAACCAGAAGCTCTCACTGGAGAGTTTGGAAGTGGCGGTTCTAGACCGCACTCGCGACGGACGAAGATTCCGCCGGTTTTCGCCCACTGATACCAAACAGCTCCTCTCCACTTAAGTGTCTGTCTAGTCCATTCGGTCTATTCAGTCTATCTTGTCTGATCGGTCTATCTCACTTATTTGGTTGTTTGCCTTCTCCGGATCAAACCACAAGACAGACCAGATAGCCCAGACCAACCAGATAGACCGCAGCCACGGATCGTGCCATTCTGTTGAAGAAGCCTGGGCCGGCTGGTATTCTGTGCGTACACATGTTGCAGCCCATTCCCCTGAAACGGCGGATCTTCGGTTTAGAGAATGAGTACGGTCTCATCTTTTCTCCAAACGGACGGGTGTATCTCCCGATGGAGAAGGTGTTGGGCTATATTTTTGAAGGTCTTATTCCGAACAGCTGGCCCTCCAACGCGTTTCTGGTAAACGGGGCTAGGTTTTATCAAGACACAGGCTGCCATCCTGAGTATTCTACCCCCGAGTGCGACAATATTCTTGATCTCGTCATCCACGATAAAGCCGGTGAGCGACTGCTCGAAGCCTGTCTGCCGGCAGCTGAAGAACGATTGCGCGAAGAAGGTCTGTCAGGAGAAATCTACATTTTCAAGAACAACACGGATTCGCTCGGCAATACCTATGGATGTCATGAAAACTTCCTCATGCGGCGTGACGTTGACTTTTGGAAGGTCACGGAACAACTCATTCCCTTCTTCGTCACGCGGCAGATCTATAGCGGGGCGGGAAAGGTTCTGAAGGTATCCGGTAAACCACAATACTTCATCTCGCAACGCGCACAACACATTCACGAGAAGACCTCTTCTTCGACGACCTCCTCACGCAGCATCATCAATACCAGGGACGAGCCGCATGCTGATGCGGAACGGTACCGGCGGCTCCACATTATCGTCGGGGATTCCAACATGTCGGAATTCGTGACGTATTTGAAAGTCGGTACGGCGACGTTGGTGCTGTCCATGATTGAGGAGGGGTATGTCGTTCAGGGGATGGAGTTCGAGGATCCCGTCAAGGCCATTCGGGAGATTTCCCGCGATCCCACCTTAAAGCGCAAGATCAAGCTGGACGATGGTCGTCAGATGACGGCGGTCGAGGTTCAACGGGTCTATCTGGATCGAGCGCAGGAATATTTGGCGCAACAGGTGCACGATCCAATCCTCGACGATGTGTGGCAACGATGGGCCATGGTGCTGGATAAGCTCGAAGAGGACCCGATGCAGCTCGTGCGCGAGATCGATTGGGTGACCAAGCGCTATCTTATCCAGTCGTATATCGATAAGAAGGGGTGCGGGTGGGACGATCCACGAGTGTTCCTGCTCGACCTCCAATTTCATGACGTCAAGCGGACGCGCGGGTTGTACTATTTGATGGAGTCCCGTGGGTTGATCGAACGGGTGGTCGAAGAGGAAGCGGTGCAACGGGCCATGTCGACCCCGCCTCAGACCACGAGGGCGAAGGTGCGCGGCGATTTCATCCGGTTTGCCCGCGCAAAGAATCGGTCCTATACGGTTGATTGGACCTATCTCAAGCTCAACGGTTACTGTGAAGAAACGATTCTATGCATGGATCCATTCAGCGCCGTGAATCGGCGTGTGGATGAGTTGCTCTCGCAGGTGGCGGGGCTGCGGTTTTACCGATGATGACGAACCTCACACAGACGCCTGTGCGGGTCTCATGGCTGGACCGGACGCTGATTACGGCCGTTGTCTTGCTGTCCAGCGTCTTTCCCGTCGAGTTGTTTTCCAATACGCCTCCTGCGCCGAGGGGTAGTGATGGGCAATACAGTGGCAAGCAGGGGCAGGTGCTGGTGGTCAAGGTCAAGGGCGAAGAGCGGGCAACGGAGGTGAAAGGGACGTTTCTGAACCGGACGATTCCATTTTTCCGGGAGTTCAGGCCTGAGGAGCCACCCGGCTATATCGGATTGCTCGGGATCGACATGCAGGACGATCCTGGGACCTATGAACTAACTGTCGAGGTGAAGCAGGGTGAACAGACAAAGCATCTGAGCTTTAACGTCCTGGTGGCCAAAGAGAAGTTTGCTGTTGAACATCTAACGCTGCCGAAGGAGAAAGTTGACCTGGATGAAAAGGCCGTGGCACGTTGGAAGGCGGAGCAATTAGAGGTCCAGCAGGCGCTCGCCGAGAACTCACGCCTGAAATTATGGCACAGCAATTTTGTGGAGCCGGTGAATGGCAAGCGCACCGGCATTTTTGGCAGTGTGCGAATCATGAACGGCAAACCGCGCAATCCGCACAATGGTGAGGATATCGGTGCGCCAATGGGTACTGATGTTGCCGCCAGCAATGACGGTGTCGTGCGATTGACCGTGGATCACGTCTTTTCAGGTAAGGGCGTCTTTGTCGATCACGGCCTGGGATTCTATACGATGTATTTCCACTTATCGGAAGTGCTAGTCAAAGATGGAGACTTGATCACGGCGGGGCAAATCATCGGCAAAGTGGGGGCGACCGGCCGCGCCACCGGCCCGCATCTCCACTGGGGCGTCAAACTTAACGGCGCTCGTGTGAACCCCTATACATTGCTCGATCTGCCGCTTAAGAACGGTGTCATGCCTTCTACTGCTGCGACGGTTTCCACCTCAGAAACCTCTCCGACTCCATAAGCTGCTCCTATCAAGAAGTAGTCCACAATCTCGGGTGCGCTAGGGCGTAGCCGCTCTCATGGCATCTGTCGCAGTTCCTTTGCGATTGTGGTGAAAGGGGGAACCCTTCTGGATATCGTTCGGCTTCAGTCGCCGGCGCAGTATTTCAATCGATTCCACCGTGTCATCCCGACAAAATCTCAGGGGGTCCCTGTTCATTCCGTTGGCGTGTGCTCGTACCTCGATGACTCAAAAGAGGCGTAGAGGGGCGGCTTTTGCCAAGGAGAGCAGTCGTACCTAGGACTGCTCCAGACGAATGTGAAGCGAGCATCCGCTACGGCCAGCACATGCTTCTATAATGAGTTGTGATCGTCTTACATTTTGGTGTGGGGCATTTGACTCAAGATCTCTTTGATGGCGCGTTCTTCATCTGGAGCGGTTTCGATGAATCGAAGGCCAAATGTGGTGAGCGTCCCCCAGATGACCGTGGCTCGGTTGATCGTGACGGGCTTGGTATCGATACGACTTTGGAGGAGCAGGCAATAGTGGAGACCGATGAGGAGAGGGAGTTCGCTCTCGATTTTGCATCCTGAGAGCGAGAGGTTGAGAAGAATGGCATCGCCGTGATCAACGTCGGTCTGGGAGGGAGTATCTGTGAGTAATGAAAATGAGAGAAGGGTACCGGGGCGAGACGTACCACGACGATGTTGTCGGCGCTCAATGAGTCGTTGCTTCATCGTGAGTATGCACTAAGACTGGCGTCTACTCCTTGGGGTGAGTGACCCATTGGGGACAAGTAGATCAGCAACCCTCATGCCAGGATGGAACCGTTAGAATGTTCACATAATTTCGATTTGTGAACGATCGCGGATTTTCTGAGGGGGAAGGAGTGTATCTGCGCAGATACGAATAATAAAAAACGATACAGATGTGAAGCTAGCAGTTTGTTATCAATGCACTTCCTCATCAGTCGAAGGGTACAGATTCAGGGCAAGAGAGGTATCCAGAAGATGAAGAAGCAACGAGTGTATGCCTGCGGTTGTCCGACTTTTACTTTCCCGCTCCACTCAGCCCGCCATCCTCCTACCTATCGCCCCCCGCCATCCCATTGAGCAAATTCGGCAGGTTCTCTGCGTTGGGATGGTTCTTCATTTGCTGACCGATGTCGTCCAGCAGAGGGCCGGCTTCGGGATTGAGGTTTCTCAACGTCTGTTCGAAAGTGCCCGACTTCAGTTCCTCCTGGATTCGTGCTTGGGTCAGCTTGCCCTCCTTCAAATCTTGTTGCAGGATCTTCCCCAAGGCTTCAACGTTCTTCATCGTCTCAGGCGGCAGTTCGCCCATAAGTTTCAGAACACCGGCTTGGCTCTGTCCGTCGATTGGCATTTGTGCGGGGACAGTGTTGTCGAATAATAGACAGAGCCCCAGGAAAAGCAGTGTGACGAGTGTCCGCATGTTCATCCTCCGTGCAGGTGGTAGTGTCGCATTTGAGGCGATATCAAGAGTATTACAGTGCAGCGGCAGGCTGTCAGCAAAATCTAGTAGTTTGGGCACCGATCCTCCATATCCACTTAGGGTTATGTCGGTTGGCTGAGCGAACGCTGCCGAAGGAGCGGGGTGCCCACCGAGGCTTGGCCGAGAGGAAAGCTGGAACTGACTGAAGCCCTGCGATCGTCAGATTGCAGCTGAAGGAATTCCAGAAGGTTTCCGCTCGGCCGAGCCCGGTAGGGCCGCTCCGAGAGGCACGGAAGCGAAGCCGCCCGGCACAGTCCGCCACCCTGCTAAGAATTCGACTCGATGCTCGACGGGGTCTTGTTGAGTACTGTGGCGGCAGCGCGCGAGAGGGCTTCGTCATGCTGGTGGTCGAGCGAGTAGATGCGGAATTGGACGAGTCTGGTCGGCAGGAGATCGAGGAATTCCTCAAGCGGTTCGGTCGAGATGCCTTTGGTGCTGGGGTCATAGACATAGAGGGGGCTGCCGCGACGGTCCTTCGGATCCGGCCGGGGGTCGAGTGGCGCCATGTCGACACGGAACTCCACTTTCTGGAGACGCGCCGGCAATTCTTTTTTGATCTGTTCTTCGAAGTGCTCATGGCTGGGAAAGTCCATGCCGCGTTCCTGGCCCTTCTCCTTGAGCACGGCGCTGTAGGCCATCTTCCATTTGACGTCGCGGACGAGGATGCGTTGCCATTCTGCACAGAGGCGCCGCTCGGTGGTGTGACGGGAGGTCTTCCATCCCCGTACCTGTTCAAGTAAGGACCAGTCGGTCAGTGTTAAATACTCATCCATCTTCTTGCGGGGATCGTGGGGAAACAGGAGCTTCATGGTATCGCCGAAAATGTCCCGGAGATGGATGTCGATCGCGCGCGTGGTTCGGTGATAGTACACGTTGGAATAGAGATACATGCGGGTATTGAGGAACATCTGCAGGGCGGGAAGGCCCGTCTTATGAATCG
Source organism: Nitrospiraceae bacterium (assembly GCA_035607135.1). Taxonomy (GTDB): domain Bacteria; phylum Nitrospirota; class Nitrospiria; order Nitrospirales; family Nitrospiraceae; genus Palsa-1315. The sequence goes on along the minus strand of DATNCR010000276.1, from coordinate 4,393 downwards.
TAAATCCTTTGTCCGTGATGATCGTGTAGTGAATGAGTCTGGAGAGATCGACCGGGCCGACTGCCACGCCGCACATATAGGAATCGCGCAGGACATAGTCGAGATTGTCTGCGGTATAGCTGCCGGAAATGACCGGTTGGAGCATGTTGAGCCATCGGGGAATGCGGGAATTGTCTTTGCCTTTCTCCTTGAGAATCACATGCGCGATTTGATCGGGGTTGAGTTCTTCGCCTTTGGCGAATGGGCCGGAAGGGCTGCGCCGGATCTTGCGGATGATTGGACCCAGATGGTCGCGGATGATGATCTGCCCGAGCTTTTCGTGACTGGCATGGAAGGCATGCAAATAGTTGTCGTCGAAAAAATGGCAGAAGGGGCCGTGGCCGATGTCGTGCGCGAGCGCCGTGACACGGAGAAATTCTTCGACATAGTTCGCTGACGGAAGCTCCTTGACGGATTTTTTGAGAAATGGATACAGATGTTGTGCAAAGCGGCCCGCCACATGCATGGTGCCGAGCGAGTGGACGAAACGGGTGTGTTCCGCGGAGGGGTACACCCAGCGGGCGCTTTGGAGCTGATAAATGTATCGGAGGCGTTGGACCCAGGGGGAATCGATCAGGTCTTTTTCCGTGCGTTCGTGCGGATCCGCAATGGAGAAGGGTACGGTGAATGACACGTATTGATGGATCGGATCGGCGATCAGCGCAGACCCGTCATACGGAGCAGTGGATTGATGACTAAGCTCAGACATGGCGAGTACGTATCTTAGCGTACATCTTGCTGGGGCGGCAATGGCGCGGTCTGATGCGGTGGGTGCGATTGCCGATATTTGGCGACGACATAGTAGGCAAGTGGGTAGGCCAGCGCCGCACCGAGGAGGCTCAGGACAAACCCACCAACAAAGAAAGGAACGGCGTAGGGCATAACTTGTTCATAGATCGCGCCGAAACTCACATCGTGCCAGTCGAATGAAGGGGTCTCCGATCGGCCGAGCAGGAGTGCTCCGACCCAGTAGGTGGCGCCGAGGATCGGGACCAGAGTCCAGGGATTGTTGAGAAAGGCGCCGACCATGAGTGCGAGAAGGTTGAGGCCGAATGCCCAGGACAAGAACAGCACCATCACGGTGTGTAATCCGTAGACCGGGGAAAAGCCGATGAAGACTCCGATGGCAAAGGCCAGCGCAGTTCGTTGCGGCGACTCCTGCAAATGGAGAACCTGTTTCAACAGGGATCGAAATGAAGGGATCGTGGCCATCACCGTCGTGGCTGAAGCTGGTTTGTGAAATGTTCGTAACTGGTATTGATCAAGCGACGACGCTGTCCACGAGAGGACAGGGCCTGCATCCCAAATCGAAAAGGGTGAATTGTCCCAATGCAGGTCAGAGAGAATCCCTTCTCGATGGCCGTCCGTTCGAGTCGTTGGCGCTGTCGGGGCGATACCGTAAAGAGCAATTCATAATCTTCACCTCCGGTCAGCGCGAGGTATACCGGGTCCAGCTTCCGAGAGGTGATATAGGCACGGCAGGCCGGCGATAACGGAAGCGCACTCAGGTCGATGTCTGCCCCGACATGGCTTTCCTCACAGATATGGCGGAGATCGCCGGAGAGGCCGTCTGAAATATCAATTGCGGAGGTCGCCAAGCGATGGGTACTGAGCCACTGGCCTTCCGCAATGCGTGCGATCGGGCGCAGGTGCCGTTTGATCAGAAATTGCCGGTGCTTCATCGAGAGTGTTGCGGCCCATGGGTCACGTTTCGTACCGGGCGACGGTTCATTGAGAAGCTTCAGGCCGGCCAACGAGTCGCCGATCGTGCCGGTTACATAGAGAAAATCTCCAACTCGTGCGCCGCTTCGAAACAGGGCTTTGCGGCGAGGGACGATCCCGATCAGGGTCACGCTGAGAAACCATCCGCTGCTCGAAGCCGACGTATCTCCTCCGATTAGTCCTACATGGTGCGGGCGGCATGCGGCCATCATCCCTCGGTACAGTTGATAGACATGGCGGCTGGTGCCGGTACGGGGAATGGCCAAGGATATGAGCAGGTATTGGGGGGTAGCTCCCATCGCTGCGATGTCGCTGAGGTTCGCTGCTGCGGCGCGGAAACCGATATCAGCCATCGTCGCGGTTCGGAGATCGAAGTGGATCCCTTCCGTCAAGAGGTCGGTGGTCAGCACCGTCCATTCATCGGCCTGTGATGTGATGACGGCAGCATCGTCGCCGATCCCTTGAATCACCGAGGGAGATCGACGGCCGTGGCGCCGGTGGAGGGCTCGAATGAGATCGAATTCGTGGATCGTGGGACGGGCCTTCGGGCGGACGGTGGAGGCCATGCTAACAGCTTCCTGAAATACCATCCTGGGCGATGGTGCCATCAACGACGAGCAGATCTAAACTCACGAGGAAATGCCTCTGCGGAATATCCCAGCGCGACGGGGTGGGAATCCAATCCGCCCACGTCACGCTTTTCTCGCATGTCTCGTACGTCATGCGCCGCAGCCTCTGGTGGACTCTTTCAATATCCTGCGAGGGGATGTGGGAGGGGAGGCGCTGCCGTGGTGGCCGCATGCACCGGCAGGGAGCGAGCCGCTCGCCCGGTCTTCGCGCGTGTGGCGTGTTTTCTTGAATGTGGCTGAGGCGTGTGGGGCTTGCCCGTCTGACGCGTGGATTTCGAGCCCCGCCGGAGCGCCACCTTCATCACATCATCCATCGTGTCGGCAAAGACGAGGCGGATCCCCCTCAAAATGTGCTTGGGAATTTCATCGAGATCCTTTTTGTTGCGTTTTGGAAGTATCACGGTGGTGAGTTTGGCCCGTTTGGCTGCCAACAGTTTTTCCTTCAACCCTCCGATGGGGAGCACTCGGCCTCGAAGCGTGATCTCGCCTGTCATGGCCAAGTCGCGGCGTACGGGGATTTGCGACAACGTCGACGCAATGGCGATGGCCATAGTAATGCCTGCCGACGGCCCGTCCTTGGGAATCGCCCCGGCCGGTACATGGATATGGAGATCCTGAGAGGTGAAGACATCGGGATTAATGCCGAGGGTGCGCTCACGCGACCGGACATAGCTCAAAGCGGCCTGCGCGGACTCCTTCATCACATCGCCCAGCTGGCCGGTCAGGGTCAATTGTCCTTTGCCCTTCATTGCCGTGGCCTCGATGTAGAGCACGTCGCCACCGGACTCCGTCCAAGCTAACCCGGTCGCCACCCCAATTTCGTCCGTTTCCAGTTCCTCTTCAGGGACAAACTTCGGGACACCGAGGTAGGTATGCAGGTTGGCCGGATTTACAGGGAACCCCACACCTTTGCCTTCCGCCACTTTCTTCGCCACCTTACGCATGACGTTGGCGATTTCGCGCTCAAGGTTCCGGACGCCGGCCTCCCGCGTATAGTTCGTGATGATCTGGCGCACGGCCGGTTCGGCAATGCGGACATGTTTTTCAGTGATGCCATGTTCTGTGAGTTGTCGAGGGATCAGGTATTTCTGGGCGATGCCTAACTTTTCTTCTTCGGTATAACCGGGGATTCCGATCACTTCCATCCGATCGCGTAAGGCAGGCAAAATGGGATCGATCAGGTTCGCTGTCGTGATGAACATCACTTCGGTCAGGTCGAAGGGTACGCCCAGATAGTGGTCCGTGAATGAGTTGTTCTGTTCCGGGTCGAGCACTTCGAGCAAGGCGGCAGAGGGGTCGCCGCGAAAATCCATTCCGACCTTGTCGACTTCGTCCAGCATGAAGACCGGGTTATTGGTGCCGGCCTGCTTCATGCCTTGAATGATGCGGCCGGGGAGCGCACCGACGTAGGTGCGTCGATGGCCACGGATCTCGGCTTCATCCCTGACGCCGCCAAGACTGATGCGGACAAATTCGCGGCCGAGCGCACGGGCGATCGACTTACCGAGCGAGGTCTTCCCGACGCCCGGGGGGCCAACGAAACAGAGAATCGGGCCCTTCATTTTGTCTTTGAGCTTCCGCACGGCGAGATACTCGAGAATCCGTTCTTTCACTTTCTCCAGATCGTAGTGGTCCTCGTTGAGGACCTTGGCCGCAGCCTTGAGGTCGAGATTATCCTTGGATTTCTTGGACCAGGGTAATTCCACAATCCATTCGATATAGGTTCTGACGGTCGCAGACTCGGCGGTATCCGGATGCATTTTCTCAAGACGCTTGAGTTGCTTTTCCGTTTCTTTCAGCACCTTCTCTGGCATTTTCAGTTCGGCGATCCGTTTGCGAAACTCGGTGATTTCCTCCGCGCGTTCGTCAAGTTCGCCCAGCTCTTTTTGAATCGCCTTGAGTTGCTCGCGCAGGAAGTATTCGCGTTGGGTCTTGTCCATCTCCCCCTTGGCTTGCGCTTGAATCTTTTGTTGCATGGAGAGGACTTCGACTTCTTTGCCGAG
>DATNCR010000270.1:0-2902 GCA_035607135.1 Nitrospiraceae bacterium | reverse complement strand
TCGGGGAGATGAAATTTTACTGCCATCCCGCGAGGACCTGCCCCCGCCTCGGTGTCCGGAATCGTCGGCACTCCGGGGCCATCGGAGAATCGAACGGTCACGGGAATTGCAGCCTTTTTCTTTTGAAGATGTGCGGCCTTGCTCATCGCCGCGGCCGAAGCGCTTGGCGTGAACGTTCCTTCCAGGACAATGCCCTTCGCGTGCGCAGCGCGGGCTCCGGGATGCACACCGAACACCCCGTTCAAGGCGTCCACAGTCTGTTCAGACTGTGATTTCTCGCTGGCCGGCGCCTCTTGAGCGACCGCGACCGCGGGAATGGCGAGAGAGAAAACTATCGGCATGACTGCAAGTGATTTCCACACGGAGTGCTCCTTTTGTTAGAGTGGCTCCCTTCAAAGAGGGCTGAGAAACGGGAGGCTACGCCTTTGCGGCCCCCCAGGTGTATCAAGCGGAGAATCCGCCGTCAATCGTCAGACTCGCACCAGTGATAAATCCGGCCTCTGGACCGGCGAGGTAGGAGACCAACCCCGCAATTTCGGCTCCCTGGCCGTAACGTTTGAGTGCCATGAAGCTTTTCAGCGTCTCAGCAAAGGGTCCGTTCGCAGGGTTCATGTCAGTATCCACCGGACCTGGCTGGACGTTGTTGACCGTGATGCCTCGAGAGCCGAGGTCACGGGCGAGTCCACGGGTGAGACCGGCGACCGCCGCCTTGGTCATCGCGTACACACCACCGCCCTCGAAGGGCATGCGGTCGGCATTGACGCTGCCGATGGTAATGATGCGCCCGCCATCGACCATGTGACGCGCCGCCTCCTGCGCGGCGACGAACACGCCACGAACGTTCACCGCGACCATACGGTCGAAATCGCCAAGCGCAAACTTGTCGAGCGGCGAAATCACCACGACCCCCGCATTGTTGATCAGCACGTCGAGACGGCCGAGGAATCGAACCATCTCAGCCACGGCCTGCTTCACCGCGTCGGCATCGGCGCTGTCGGCGCGGATCGCCACCGCTTTTCCGCCGGCCGATTCGATAGCGCGCACCACTTCACCGGCCTTCGACTGATCGCCGGCATAGGTAATCGCGACGGCTGCGCCGTCCTGCGCTAACCGTGTCGCGATCGCCGCCCCGATCCCACGCGACGCACCTGTGACCATGGCAACCTTGCCCGTAAGTTTTTTCGTCGATGCATTGGTCGTCATTGCCTACTCCGTTGTTGTCCTAGTCCGTCGTTCGGCTATACCGGACCGAATGTCGTCTTGAGATGACCGGCCATGATAAGAAGAAATTCTGAGCTTTCGTATGGAGGAATTGCAAGCGGAAGGAAGGGACTCCGTTGGGTCTTACCTCGAATTATCCGTCTGATGACTGACCTCCATACCCCCGTCGAGCGCCGCAACCGGTTCTTCGCTATTGATCGATGAGGCAGCAGCAGCCGTCATCAGTGGGGCAGCAGTGGCCGTGCTGTTGCCGGCCCCCTTTTTCTCCCCTCGTGATACCAGCATGATCGTATTCGTAATCATCGTCGAATTCGGAATGAGATAGGCTTTCCCGGCGTTCTCCAGTCTTGTATAGCGTAAATCTATTTCGGTGACACAACCTTCCATTCCGGCCACGCTGATCTGTTCATTCAAGGTGAACGGACGATAGAGAAGAATCAGCAATCCTGAGACCAGATTCGCCAAGATGTCCTTCAAGCCGAATCCCAAGGCAAACCCCGTCAGGCCCAATCCCGCAACAAGCGCGGAGACGTTAATGCCTATTGTGCCCAGGGCTGTAATGCCACCGAAGAGCAGGATTGCAAGAGAGAGGGTGCGTCCGACAACTTTTAGAAAGTATCTGGAATTCGACTCGGACCTACAGCCGATGCGGGAAAAGATATTTCTGACGACGACACTGCACAGCCAGAAGGCAAAGAAGACCAGTAGGCCGACAGGAGCCTTCGGCGCCCAGAGGACCACCTCACCTACGGTCGTTTGCCATGCTTGATCGAGAGCATTCATGCGAATCTACGCGTGACCCTCTGGAGTATTCCCATTTTTGCTACATACCACCGCAAGGACCATGCCCCTGCGATGAGGAAATGGTTCGAGAGATCTGCAAAGAATCGAATCCAGAATCAATAGATCTGTAGAATCATCTCAAGTCCTTGGGAGCAAAGGAAGAATAGAGAAACCTTCGCTGGACTACGTCCCCGCATGACTCCACATACGCTTCCTTATGCCAATCGTGATGTCAGACAAATTGTCCGGAGGAGGACAACTCGTCGTCGTCACATGCGTATATAAAAACCAGCCGCTTAGATGACGCCTTATTCGCTCCCGGGACAAGCTGTGTGAGAGCACAACCCTCACACTGTCCATCCCCGTTTCGCATCTCCTTGAAAGATAACCCCAAAATAAACTCGGCTTCGATGGTATTGCCCTTGCTCAAAAGTACGTGTGTGAGTCGTTGTGTTCAGCCCTAACGAGGAGGCCTTCAATGCTGTCCAATCTCAAAGTTACCGGTGTCCTATCGTGTGGATTTCTGCTGTGCTTGGGTCTGGCCAATGCGGCAAAGGCGGATGGTCCGCCTTCGGCGGTAGGCGACATGAACGCAAGCGCAAGTGCCTATGAGAGAGAAGGCAGCCAAGCTGGTCTCAAAGGCGAAGAAGATAAACTGACTAGCAACCCCACACATCCCAGCCGGGAAGGAAAGGCAGCCAAGCCGGTCTCAAGGGCGGTGGTGAAGACAAGCTAGCCGGACAAACCGGTCTCAGAGGCGATCAAGATAAACTGAGGGGGCACAAGGGCAGCCGGACGATCAGGGGCGAGGTATTGAGCGTTGAAGGCGATATCTATTACCTCCAGGAACAGAACGGTAAAGCCGTGCGTCTGCATACCGACCAAACCACCAAGAAGA
>DATNCR010000268.1:0-13029 GCA_035607135.1 Nitrospiraceae bacterium | reverse complement strand
AAAGTTGTGCTCAGCCTTGTTCACCACGGTCAGACAAGTCCCGTTGACGCTGATACTGTCCCCGACTTTGAGGTCGGCCATGACCGCTGAGGCCAGAATCGCCATTCTTGTTCCGGCGAGAGTCTTGTCGATCGAAATGATCGCGCCGAGTTCTTCAACAATGCCTGTGAACATAGCAGGATTTTACACAGGGTCCCAACTTCAATCTCGCCTCGTCGTCGCCTTGGGAGCCTATTCCCCTTTCTGACCGAACATTTGCTTCACCACATAGACAAACATCACGAGCAGCACGACGACCCCGATACTCGTCAGCACGACGATGACAAGATTCTCTGTGGCAATGGCCTTGATCATCAGCCCATTATAGACTACGCCCGTCTCATCGTCACCCAGAACACCGCCGCTGCAACGAGTTGCAGACCGGCGATGATGGCGAACGCGTCGGCATAGTTCAGGCGTGCGATCAGGATCCCCGCCAGGAGGGGTCCGGCGGCATGACCGATGTCTCCGATCGTCCCTTGCATCCCCATCCCCGCCCCGAGCGTCTTGAACTCGGAACTATCTGCGACCAGCGCGGACGAGGAGGAGGAGACAACGGCTTCGCCGAATCCGAAGCCCGCCGAGAGCAGCAATAACAGCCACAACATCGACGTCTGGGGAATGCACACGAAGGTCGCCGCACAGAACACGAGGCCAATTACGATGAGCGGTTGACGCCCTATGCTGTCAGACACCCGGCCCATAATCGGCTTGGAGACGAGCGACGTGAGGGCCTGAACCGTAAACAGCAGGCCTACTTCACCAGGATTCAGCCCCGCCGAGACACCATAGAGCGGGAGAAAAGCCATCAAGGCCCCGTTCGCAATCATTTTGGCCGCGTCGGTCAAGCTCGTAATGAGAACCTTGCGATTCTTCGCGACTACCCGGAAACCCTTCCACATCTCCGCGAGCAGCGGGGCCATCCCCTTCTCCTGAATACGCGGGGGAGGTGGCGTCAGCCGCAGACTATAGAAGATGGCGATGGCAATGCAGCCGAATATGCCGGCAGTCACGAAAGCCTCAGAAAATCCTGACGCATAGATGAGATAGCCGCCGATGAGCGGCCCGAGCAATGCACCGGATTGCGTGGAGGCCGTGTAGGTCCCCAGCGCAGCGCCTCGCCGTGCGGTATAGAGATCGGCGACAGTCGCCAGCGCACTCGGCGCAAAGATGGCGGTCGCCAGTCCGTGGAAGAAGCGCAAGGCAGTCAGCGTATCGAGATCGGTTATCCAAGGGTAAAGAAATGGCGGGAGCCCAAAGGCCACGACACCGATTTGCAGCAGGAACCGCCGGCCATAGATGTCGGACAGCGCGCCGGACGGCAGTTTGAGGAACACCCCGGTAAGTGTGGACACCGACACGATGAGCCCGATTCGTTCAGGACTGGCTCCGAGCGATTCCGCGAACAGCGACAGCACCGGCATCCGGACCATGTTGTAGCTGATAAAGCAGAACACGCCGACAGTGCAGAGCAGGGTGAAGCTGCGCGACGTCGTCATGGCTGAGGCATCCGGAGTTGTGGTGTGCTGCCGGCATGCGACAGTTGCTCCAATGCCTGTTTCAAGAAGGCCACTTCGTCCTGCGGCAACGGTGGAGGATCGGTTGCTTCGAAGAGGACACGATCAGGATGTTGCCGCATCTCTTGACCCAGACGGTTCACGACATTGAAGCCTTTGGTCAGTTTCCGTGTAATGGTGTTGCTGATCAGTGGTCGTATGAGCGAGACCAGTCCGGCCAGCACACGGCTGTTCAGTTTCGCATAGGCGACCAGCGTCGTTTCGACTGCGTCGTTCCCCTGTCCATCTTGTACCGGATTCATGGTGATCAACACGATGGCCTTCCCGTTGATGTCCGGCAACACGAGGCTTGTGTGGGTTCCTTCCACATAGTAAACGCGATTGGTGGGATCCTGATAGACAAGCTCGACGAGCCCCTCCGTTCCCTCGCCGTCGCTGCACCAAAAACGGCCAGGTCCCCTCGCCTCCGATTTGTAGAGGCTGAGATCGAGTCGATTCGTCAACGCGGCAGCCATCGGTGGCCGGTCCAAGAGATAGCGGTAGACGGGTTCTGGAATGGGAGTGAGGATCGGCCCGACCTTGTTGACCGTGGTGTAATTGCTGATGAGCGCCTGCAGGGGGCAGGCCCAGCGTGCCTCAATCTGTTCAACTGGAAAGGTCACTCCTGCATGTTGAGATGCCAGCACACAGGTTTCCGATCGAACCACATCCGGATACATCGCCGAACTCAACCCGATGACGGCAAGCACGGACAGGAGGCCGGCGCTTCGCGAACACAACGATTCGGGAATCATCACGGCTGTTTTCGAACCTGGATGACGAGCTGGATCGGAAAGAGTTGCCGGGAATCCTGCCGCAGACGTGTCTGCCGCAGCAAGGTCTCAAGCGATGGCGTCACGGAGCCCTCGAAGGACACCTGCCCATTCGTGAGCACGACTAGCGGTTTGGAAGAATCGATGAGCTGCTCATTCAAGAAGAGGCTGTAGCGTTGAACCCGGTCGGTTTTGACCTCAATGCGATTCGGCGACACGATGGAGGCGTCCAGTCTCGCGTATTCCCGGCGCTTGATCAGGTCGTCTTTTTTGTCGACCAGATCTTCGGAGAACGCGGCAATGGAATCGGTCGCGTCGATGCGCACCCATCCAAACGGTTGAAAGTGACTGGCTTCACGCACCAGCGTCACGGTAGTCGGCAAGGGATTGCGCCGTTGGGCGTTAAACCAGGTCACCAGTTCTGGCAATTCCTCCCTCGGAAAAAAGTGCCCGCCCGCCACGGGATGCTCGCGATCATGTTCCCGGTAGACATAGGGATAGCCCAGCCTGGTCAATTCTTTCGTAATTGAGCGACTGAGTTCCACCGGCATCACCTCATCCTTGCTTCCGTGAATGATATAGATCGGTATGGAACGCAGGTTGGCCAGGAACGGCATCAGCACCTTGTCGAGGCCGCTCGCCATGGGGGCCAGGCCGGCGAACAGGGGTGCATCGTGCATACCGATGACCCAGGTGCCGATTCCGCCGTTGGACATGCCGGTGAGAAAGATCCGGTCAGGATCGATGTGGTAGCGCCGTTGCACCGAATGAATTGTCGCCAAGACCAGCTCCTCCGCACCCCTCGTAAACCATGCACCGGTCGGAACAGTCGGACAGGCCAAGACATAGTCCTTCCCCAATCGAACCTGCCAGCGTTCCAGGTACGCCTCACCGGTAAAGCCCGCGCCATGCAGGCAGACCACCAAGCCATAATGTTCCGTAGGCTGATAGGTCGAGGGAATGGAGAGAGCCAGGTGGTAGGCACGCCCCCTCACATCAATTCGTTCGTCGGGAATCGTTCCTGTCGGCTGCGGGGCATAGTCCCGTTCGGTTTGAATGATCCGAATCGTCTGGTCGATCGTCACATACGGATCGGACAGTATGGCTTGAAGGGTTCGGGCAGCTTCGTCCGTATCCGTGCTATCCAAATAGCGGAAGACCTGCGTTTTAAGATCGGCAGAGGGGGGTACATCCGCCGCATCCGCTTCATGGCTGACGAACAACGCAAGGACCATGACAAGGACACCCGCAAGGTGCCTGCGCTTCACAGATCTCCCTCCACGACCAAATCCTCCCCAATCCGGCGGACCATGACATGGTGCAATGCCAGTGCCTGGTCCAGACGCGTCGGGCTGCGATCGCCGATCACCCCTTTGGCATCCTGCCCGCCCATAAGGGTAGGAGCGAGATAGAGGACGACGTGATTGACGAGTGTCTCTCGTAATGCTGAGGCATTCACGGTGCTGCCTCCTTCGATGAGGACAGACGTCACCCCGCGCTTGCCCAACATCGTCAGCAGGGCTGGAAACGAGACACGCCCGTTCTTCAGTGCAACCGAAACCACTTCCACCCCCGCCCGTTCAAATGGACGGCGGCGCGACTGGGACGCACGGCTCGTGGTCACGATCAGCGTCTTTGCCTGGTCTTGCTTGGAACAGATCGTTGCCGTCGGAGGTGTCCTGAGCCGGCTATCGAGCACGACACGCAAGGGTTGCCGCGGTGCCAACTTGAGTGGACGGTCGGACAATCGAGCCGTCAGTGTTGGATCATCGTTGAGTACGGTACCGACTCCGACGACTACCGCATCGACCTGACTCCGAAGTCGATGCGCCTCTTGCCGTGCGACCGGTCCAGTAATCCATCGAGACTCTCCCTTCGCCGTGGCCACCTTTCCATCCAAAGTCATCCCGGCTTTAAGAATTACATAGGGACGGCCGGTGGTGGCCCAATGGAGGTATGCGCGATTCAACTGTGCCGCTTCTTCTTGTCCCACCCCCGTCGTCACCGTAATCCCGGCCCGGCGCATGGCAGCAATGCCCCGTCCTTTGACCATTACATTGGGATCGATCATCGCCACCACCACCTGCCGTACGCCGGATTGAATCACTGCCGGCACGCAGGGTGGGGTTCGTTTAAGAAGATGGCAGCAGGGTTCGAGCGTGACGTAGAGCGTCGCGCCTTTGGCGCGTGGCCCGGCTTGAAAGAGTGCAAGAATTTCTGCGTGGGGTTGCCCTGGACCGTGGTGATATCCGCGGCCGACGATGCGGCCGTTCTTGACGACGAGGGCGCCGACCATGGGATTCGGACTGGTCTTGCCCTGGCCCTTCGCCGCGAGACGAAGCGCCAGGGTCATGAAACGGAGGTGCGGTATAGTGACAGTCACCGTGTCTTGCGCGTGACGCGCGATCGGCTGCGAGGCCGCTGAGCCGACTTCGTCTTCGTGGTCTTGGCCGTGGCCTTTGTCGCCCTCGCGCCCGCCCCTGACATCTTACGCGTGGGATGGGAACCACTCGATCCAGCTTCGGCCAACGCGGCATGGGCTGCCGCGAGCCGTGCAATGGGAATGCGATAGGGCGAGCAGCTTACATAGTCCAATCCAAGTTCATGGCAGAACTCCACGGAACTGGGATCGCCGCCGTGCTCACCGCAGATGCCGAGCTTAATTCCAGGACGGGTCTTCCGGCCTCCGGCGATGGCTTGCCGCATCAATGCCCCTACCCCTTCTCGGTCAAGCACCGCAAAGGGATCCGCTTCCATAATATTGGCCGTTCGATAAAAATCGATGAATTTTGCCGCATCGTCGCGTGAAAAACCGAACGTCGTTTGGGTGAGGTCATTCGTCCCGAATGAAAAGAACTCTGCCTCTGTCGCGATGCGATCGGCCGTCACGGCGGCACGCGGCAGTTCGATCATCGTGCCCACGAGATAGGTGAGCTTCACGCTGTACTGCTTCATCGTCTCCTGCGCCACCTCGCGGATCAAATCTTTCTGCGCCTTCATTTCCGACACCATGCCTACCAGCGGGATCATGATCTCCGGAACGATCGTCTTCCCCTCCTTGGCCAGCTCGCACGCGGCTTCCATGATGGCCCGCGCTTGCATACGGGTGATCTCCGGCATCGTAATCCCGAGACGGCACCCGCGTGACCCAAGCATGGGATTAAACTCGTGAAGTTCTTCCACCCGAGCCAGCAACCGACGCTTCTCTTGCAGCTTCCCTCCGTCGCGCCCGGTCAGCTCCAGCTGCGCAATCTCCACCATCAACTCTTCACGCTTCGGCAAAAACTCGTGCAACGGTGGATCGAGCAGACGAATGGTGACCGGATAGCCGGCCATCTCGCGATAGAGCCCGATGAAATCCTGTTTCTGCAGCGGGAGGAGTTGATCGAGAAACTTCTCCCGTTCCTCTTTCGTCCTCGCCAAAATCATCTTCTGCATAATCGGGATACGATCCTCGGCGAAGAACATATGCTCCGTCCGGCAGAGTCCAATCCCCTCCGCCCCGAAGCCTCGCGCGATGTTCGCCTGATCCGGCACATCGGCATTGGCACGGACATGCAGCTTCCGCACACCGTCGGCCCATGACAGAATTAATGCGAACCGCTGATACTTGTCCGACTTCTTCGAGTCCAACTTGCCCTGGATCACTTGAATGATTTCAGATTCGACGACGGGAAGATCCCCCTCATATACATTGCCGGTCGAGCCGTTGATCGACAGATAATCCCCCTCGCGAAAGACTTTGGCTCCGATCCTGACGGACTGGCTATCCAGCACCTCCACCGCCTCGCAACCCGCCACGCAGACCTTGCCCATTTGCCGGGCGACGACTGCCGCATGGGACGTCATCCCACCCCGCGCCGTCAGAAATCCTTCCGCGGCATTCATCCCATGAATATCGTCCGGGCTCGTTTCCTGTCTGACCAGCACCACACGAGTACCAGCCTCTTTCATCGTCACAGCCCGATCCGGAGTGAGGGCGATCTTCCCTGCTGCGGCACCGGGACCAGCGGGAAGCCCTTTTCCCAGAGGATTGGATTTCGCCTCTTCATTGCTGTCGAAAATCGGGTAGAGATATTGCGCCAATTGCTCCGGCCCGATCCGTTGCACGGCTTCCTTCTTGGAGATCAGGCCTTCTCTGACCATGTCGACCGCAATCTTCACCGCAGCGATGCCGGTCCGCTTCCCGACCCGGGTCTGTAGCATGTAGAGCTTGCCCTCTTGGATCGTAAATTCCAAATCGAGCATATCCCGATAATGTTTTTCGAGCCTCTTGTAGGTATGCTCCAATTCCTTGTAGGCGGCCGGGACATTCTTCGCGAGCGCATTCACCGGAAGCGGAGTCCTGATGCCGGCGACGACATCTTCGCCTTGGGCGTTCATCAGGCACTCACCGAAAAAGTTCTTATCGCCGGAAGCCGGATCGCGCGTGAACGCCACACCGGTTCCACTCGTCTCCCCCATGTTCCCAAACACCATCGCCACTACATTGATCGCCGTGCCCCACGAGTCGGGAATCCCATAGAGACGCCGGTAGGTGACGGCCCGCGCCCCGAACCAGGAGGAAAAGACAGCGTTGACAGCCAAGCGAAGCTGCTCGAGCGGCTCATCAGGGAACTCTTTCTTGGTCTCTTCATTGATCAGCGTCTTAAAGCTCGCGACCAATTCCCGAAGATGCCGCGCATCGAGATGGGTCTCGTGCGGCACGCCTACCTCGGCCTTCTTCTGCTTGAGGATCGCTTCGAAATGTTCCCGTGGCACACCCATAACGATGCTGCCATACATAGCCACAAAGCGCCGATAGCTGTCCTGTGCAAAGCGGTCGTTGCGTGTTTTTGCCGCCAGCCCTTCGACCGTCTTGGTCGTCAAACCGACGTTCAGCACCGTGTCCATCATGCCAGGCATTGAAGCCCTCGCGCCGGACCGCACCGAGACCAGCAGCGGCCGCTCGGGATTACCGAATCCCATATCCATCGACCGCTCAACCCGCTTGAGCGATTTCAACGCGGCGTCCCACATACCGGGAGGATACTGCTTCCCATTCTTGTAATATTCGACACAGGCCTCGGTCGAAATGGTAAAGCCGGGCGGAACGGAGATGCCAAGATTCGTCATTTCGGCAAGGCCGGCGCCCTTCCCGCCGAGAAGCTCCTTCATGTTTGAGGTCCCTTCGGCCGCACCGTCACCAAAGTAGTACACGTATTTCTTTGCCACGCTGCCCTCTCCTTCGCGTTGACGTCAGTTCAATTCAATGGACGGCCGATGCTCCGTGGCCGCCAGTGGATTCGAGATGCAGCCGATACCGGCCGACCAGATACCACTTCGCCGCCAACCCTAACGCTATGACTGCCACAACAATCAGTCCTAATATGAGCAACCGATAGTCGGCCTGGGTTCCCCGATCCACATAATACTGCCCGTCCGGTCCATGCCGAAGCTTGACACCCTGTTGTAGCTGGTGAGTTTTACCGGACTTGTCGGAAAGATTGATCCACTCCGAACACAGCTGAACCGGTTCCGCCGATCCCACAACGGACTGCCAGCCGAGTCGGAGACAAATATCCTGTTTGGAGTTGAATACATCAGGGGGCGTTGCCAGCTCATCGAGATTGATCCCACTGGCCCATAACCCAACCAACATGATCGTGTTGCAGAGCACGATCAGAGCAAGAGACACAGCGATGGTGAACCGACGGATTTTCTTCGCCCGACGCTGATCGTCTGACAATGAGTGATCCATCCCCACACCCGATCGCATTGTCTCACTTCATAGGTGCTCTAGATAAGTCCCCTATTGCGTGCATTGCGCGAGTATGGGGAACTCACCGCACCACCTATTCTCTACCCTCCTTGTACCACAATCTGCGAGAAGTCTGCGAATGACATAAACAAATCATCCACTTGTTTGAGCAACGACAATCGGTTACTGCGGACGGTCGGATCATCTGCATTGACCATGACGGCTGTGAAAAATGCATCGATGGCGGGCTTCAAGCCCACGAGCGCGTCCAGGGTCTGGCCATACTCCCCGGAGTTCAGTGCATCCAATAACTTCAGCCTCGTTCCTTCATCCGCCACGGCCTGGTAGAGCGCCAACTCGGTGGGATGCTCGAACCGTGCCTGGTCGATCGGCTTACGGTCCCACTGCTCTTTTTCAACAAGCCGGTGTGCACGCTTGAAGCCGACGATCAACGGATCGAATTCCGGCTTTGTCGTGACAGATTCTAGCGCCTTCATTCTCAGAACAAGATCCATGAGGTCCAACGCCTTGTCATGAGCCTGTTTGAGCACCGCTTCGATGACATCATCTCGCAACGCGTGGACGACCCTGCCATAGTGACGAACCCGCTCAAAAATGAATTCCGTGATCCGGCGCCTTCCCTCCTGCTCGGAGTCTGGGACTCCCTTGAAGCCATCCTCGATGACCAAGTTTCTCGCTTTGTCAATGTAGAGGCCCAAGTTCATCCGTAGGTTTCGTTCAAGAATAATCCGGACGATGGCCGTGGCGCTCCTGCGCAACGCAAAGGGATCTTCTGACCCGGTCGGTACGAGACCCACATGGAAGAACGCCGCCAACGAATCCAGCCGGTCGGCCAACGACAGCACTTGACCGCCTATGGTTTGTGGCAAGTCACCTTCGATCGATCGAGGCAGATACTGCTCCCTGATGGCCTGACTGACTGCCTCAGATTCTCCATCGTGTTTCGCATACTCACCCCCCATGATGCCCTGCAGTTCCGGAAACTCACCGACCACACCAGTGAGAAGGTCAGCCTTAGACAAATCCGCCGCCCTCTCGCACGCCTGTTTTAATCCGCCGTCATGAGGTCGCACGCTCGATGCGATGAAGGAAGACAGCTTGCTGACCCGTTGCTGCTTTTTCTGCATGGTCCCAAGCTTCTGATGGAATGTGACACCGGCAAGTTTCGTTACACGTTCCTCGAGCTTGACCTTCCGGTCTTCGTCGAAAAAGAACTTCGCATCGGCCAGCCGCGCCGCCAATACCCGCTCGTTGCCTTCACGGATCAATCCCATGTCTTTGGCTCGATTGTTTGCCACCGCAATGAAATGGGGGACGAGCTTCCCTGTCTCTTTGTGCCTCAAGGAGAAGAACCCTTGATGTTCTTTCATGGAGGTGATCAAAATCTCTTGCGGTACCTCCAGGTAGGCCGGCTTGAATGATCCGATAATGGCATTGGGACATTCGGTCGTATAGACCGCCTGATCCAGCAAGTCTCCGTCCACATTCAACGTGAAACCGGCCTTCTTGCACAACGTCGCAATCTGTTCTTCGATCATATGGCGACGGCGCGCCGGATCTGGACTGACCCCGTGACGTTCAAGCCCCTTCAGATAGGACTCGGCATCTCGAACCGCAATCCCCTTCGCACTTCCTAATACGCGGTGGCCTTCTGTCCGATTACCGGCGGTAATTCCTGCCGCTGTGATGGGAAGTGTGGCCCCTCCGAACAGCACCACCAGCCACCGTACCGGCCGAGCAAATCGCACCCCGGCCTGATTCCACTTCATCGCTTTCGGAAACGAGAGCTTCGCGATCAGCTGCGGGAGGAGTTCTTTCAAGACCTCGTTGGCGGGCTGCCCTTGTTCCTGCTTTACGGCACAGAGATACTCCCCCTTCGGAGTCCGGCGAATCTCCAGATCTTGGACGGAAACTCCTTGCCCTGCGGCAAACCCCGTCGCGGCTCTGGTCGGCTGGCCGGCAGGGTCGAACGCCACCGCTTTGGAAGGCCCCATCGTTTCCTTGACCATAGAGGTTTGCTTGGTCGCGAGACCAACAACCACCAGAGTCAATCGCCTAGGGGTTCCCAGCGTACGCGCGGATTGAAACGCGAGACGTTGGTCTTTGAACAACTGCTCGGCCGAATCTTTAAGGGCAACCAAGGCGGGAGCGATGAACTGGTAGGGAAGTTCTTCGACGCCGATCTCGAGCAACAACTCGGCAGCGGTCACGAGAGAATGGCGGGTCCCCTTTTTCGCAGTAAGAGCAGCACGGCGAGGTTTTTGAGTCTTTGTCATGGATCATCCCGAGGTTCTAGGAGCGGCGGGCCACAGTCTTGGAACGGATACTTGATAGCGTTGCTCTATCGCGCTCCGTCCCGCGATTGAGCAGCGGATGTCCCATCGCCGCGCGCTCCTCGATGTAGCGCTCGGCACATTGACGGGCAAGGGCGCGGACTCTGGCAATATATCCCGTGCGCTCTGCCACGCTGATCGCCCCGCGGGCATCGAGCAGATTGAAGAGGTGCGAAGACTTGATACAAAATTCATAGGCCGGGAGTGTCAGTCGCTTGTCGCGATGCGCCAGCAGCCGCTTGCATTCTCCTTCGAACGATTGAAACGTGGCCATGAGCATTGCCACGTCGCCTTCTTCAAAATTATAGGTCGAGAACTGGACCTCGGTTTCGTGATGGATATCCCCATAGGTGACTGAATTGTTCCAGGCAAGGTCGAAGACATTATTTACCTGTTGCAGATACATCGCGATGCGCTCAGTCCCGTATGTAAGCTCGACGGTAATGGGATTGAGCTCAATCCCGCCGATTTCCTGGAAATACGTGAACTGGGTGATCTCCATTCCATCAAGCCGCACCTCCCAGCCCAGGCCCCAGGCACCCAGCGTGGGGGACTCCCAGTCGTCTTGGATAAACCGGATGTCGTGCTCCTTCGGGTTAATTCCCAATTGAGCCAGACTTTCCAAATACAACGATTGAATGTTGTCTGGCGCCGGCTTCAGCACGACCTGATACTGATAATAGTGCTGCATGCGATTCGGATTCTCGCCATATCGCCCATCCGTTGGACGCCGGCATGGTTGGGGATAGGCGGCACGCCAGGGCTCTGGGCCAAGGGAGCGGAGGAACGTGGCTGGATGAAAGGTACCTGCCCCCATCTCTAGATCGTAGGGCTGATGAATGACGCAGCCTTGCTCGGCCCAGTAGTGATGCAATGTGAGAATGAGATCCTGGAAGGTCACGAACAGTCCAGTCGTGGTTGCGGAGGTCTGAATTCTCGCGATAGACGCATCGAAACGAACGGAGAAACTAACAGGAATGCGCAGAACCTGTCAAGGAACAACCCCTCTAGGATCAAGGAGTTGCAGCGCGTCCACCTATGAAAATGGGCAGACATTGTGGATCAGACTCTCTGGAGTATTCTGCTCAAATATTTCCAACCAACTCTTGACGGGATCAGGCGTAGTCTACTATTGTCACCATTCTTGATTAAATCACTCAGAAATCTTTATTAGACCCGACATGAAGCTCTCGAAGAAGAGTGAGTACGGACTTCGCGCACTGCTCGAGCTCACCCTCGTTCACGGCAAGATGACATTGCAGCGCCACCAGATTGCAACACGCCAGCATATCCCGGTCGAATTTCTTGAACAGATCCTGCTGACCCTGAAACGAGCCGGCCTCCTTTCTAGCCGTCGAGGAATGAAGGGGGGCTACACGCTGATTAAGCCTCCGGAAGAAATTACCCTCGGCCAAGTCATTCGTATTTTGGATGGCCCCCTCGCTCCCATCGGATGCGTGAGCAAGACGGCCTATCAGAAATGCAAGGACTGCCCCTATGCCGAACACGCCCAATGTCCGGTCCAGCATGTGATGGGTACGGTACGTGACGCCATTGCCGATATTCTGGACCACTACACGCTGAACGACTTCGTGTCCGGACATCGCAAAGGGTAATCGTGGATCTTGTCGTGCTTGTGGTAATCACGTTCGTGGCGGCCACAGTCAACGGCGCCTTGGGATACGGCTTTTCCTCGATTACGGTTCCAGTCGCGCTGCTCTTTTATACCAATCGAATTCTGAATCCGGCATTAGTGCTTGTGGAGTTGGTGATAAATGGCTACGTCCTCTTTATCAACCGCAAGAGTATCCCGAACATTTGGTGGCGCGTCGCACCCATTCTGATCGGTCTCCTGATCGGTGTCGCGATCGGCAGCTACATTCTCTCTCTCATTCATCCGTCCTGGGTTAAGTTTGTGACCTACTTCATGCTGTTGCCATTGATTCTGCTCCAAGCTGCTGGTATCAGAAAACCCATCCGAGCCGAAAAAGCCATCGCGATCCCCTTCGGGGTGGGAATTGGAACCCTGTACTCCGTCACCACCATTTCAGGCCCTCCTCTTGCGCTCCTGTTTAACAATCAAGGATATGTCAAACAGGATTTCCGGGCCGCACTCGGCGTCATTCGAGTGGGAGAGGCGGTCATGACAGGAATCGCGTACTATTTTATTGGACTCTACAGTTACGCCAGTATGGAGATCATTCTCTATATCGTCCCCAGCGTTCTGTTGGGAATTCCGCTCGGGAGCTATCTCATTCGTTGGATGGACCCTGAAACGTTCAGGCGGATCTGCATGGCCTTCGATGCCTTAGTGGTCGCATTTGGATTGTCCAGGGTGCTTATCGAATTGAATCTGGCCACCGCCTTCACCACCTACAGTATTCTCACGATCATGATGATGATCAATGCCTACTTACTCTTTCGATTTTTTCGGCAGAGAACCGTCCCCTAAGGGGGAGCGTGGAAGGAATACCGGCCAGTTAATTACTGTGACTGGCTGAATCAAGTTTTACCGCCTCCCTCTTAGTCCCTTTCTCCTCTTGTCGTCTGAACCCTCGACGTTCGCT
>DATNCR010000231.1:0-5268 GCA_035607135.1 Nitrospiraceae bacterium | reverse complement strand
GGTTACCCATGTATTCCTCACCCGTTCGCCGCTTTACAAACGTATTGCTACGTCTTCTCGCTCGACTTGCATGTATTAGGCGCGCCGCCAGCGTTCGTTCTGAGCCAGGATCAAACTCTCATAAAGGTGTTCTTAGAATTTGGACCAAGGGCCACCACTTCAATACACTTACACCATTGCTCAACATTCTCTATTCAGTTGTCAAAGAACAAAAAAACTCTTCACGCGAGCCGCGCACTATAACAACGTGCGCAACACGTGTCAAGGGACCCGCTCGAGGCACATAGCTTCGGGTAGTTTCCCTTTGATACCGCACCGTGACTCGCCGTCAGGCGCGGTCAACAGGTAGGAACACCAGAGCCCACTAACGAGCGGTAAGATAACAAGGCATTTCATAAGAGTCAAGCGACATTTCCGTGTATAATTTATCGTCATGTCACTATACAAACCACGATTCGCCCTGCAGCGACGGACGATGCTGAAGGCTCTGGGCCTGGGCGCAATGGCCGGCATGACCGGTGGCTGCGATGCCGTCGGCGGGGTATTTGGACGCATGTTCGCCGTCCCTCCTCGCGACACCACCTATTTCACACCGACGTCAAAATTTTACATCGTGAATTACGCCGATGGCGCCGTCTCCATGACGCGCGACGTCAACATCGAACAATGGAAACTGCACGTCACGGGCGCCGTGAGCACTCCCATGTCACTCGGCTGGCGCGATATTTTGAATCGCGATTCCTACGATCAAGTCTCGACACTGATGTGTATCGATACGTTGCCAGGCGGGGACAGCATGGGCAACGCGACGTGGCGCGGCATTTCGCTCAAGAAGCTCCTCAAAGATGCCGGCGCCGATGAAGAGACTGCACGCGATGTGGTGTTCCGCGGCATGGATGGCTACGACGACAGCATTTCGTTCACGCGGGCGATGCAAGACGATGTGATGCTCGCCTTCCTGATGAACGGGGAAAAGCTGCCCAAGGAGCACGGCTTCCCGATTCGCCTTATCGTTCCAGGCCTCTATGGCATTAAGAATGTCAAATGGATTGCCGAGATCGAAGTCTATCCCGGTGACTACAAAGGTTACTGGCAGCGCAAAGGGTGGACTGACGATGGCACCATCAAAATATTTTCACGCATCGATAGCCCCGGCCATTACCAAACACTTCGCGGGCAAGAACGGCTCTTCCGTGGCATCGCCTTCGGCGGGCCCAACAGCATCAGTAAAGTTGAATTGAGTTTTGACGCCGGCCGGACATGGAACGAGTGCCAAATCGAACCGCCTATGTCGCCCTATTCCTGGGTGATCTGGAACTACACGTGGAAACCACCAAATCGGGGAAAGTTCCAAACTGTCGTACGTGCGACGGATACAAAGGGACAGCTGCAGATCGCGGAGATTGTCCGCCCGCAACCGGCAGGAGCGAGTGGACTACACACCATTATTACGGATGTTGAGCAGATCTAGCTGCTGCCGAAAAGATCCCCACCCCTGGTTCCCACCACGGACAACCCTCGATGTAGACCAGACAGAGGGTACGTCTCCATTTATAGGGATTTATTCGCCAGCGGCAGCGGAATAGATCTGCGCAATCTCATGATTCGTCACCTCCCGCCATTGACCTGGCTGAAGCTCGCCCAGTACCACCGGCCCAATCGCAATCCGCACAAGCCGCAATGTCGGATGCCCCACTGCAGCCGTCATGCGTCGAACCTGTCGGTTCAACCCCTCTCGCAATATGATCTCCACCCATGTGGTCGACACATGTTTGCGGAAGCGGATGGGGACGAGGCGATTGGGCAACTGCGGATCGTCCGGCAGCAGCCGTACTTCAGCTGGCCTGGTCTTCTTACCGTTCAGCACGACACCGTTTCGCAACTGCTCCAAGGCCTCCTCGTTGGGGATGCGTTCGACCTGCGCAAGGTACACTTTCGACAGCTTATGCTGCGGGTCTGTGATGCGATGGGCTAACGTACCATCCGAGGTGAGCAAGATCAGTCCCTCGCTATCCATATCAAGTCTTCCGGCCGCATAGACGCCAGAAATCGCCACGTAATCAGCCAACGTTGGCCGTCCCTCTGGATCGGTAAAGCAGGGCAGGACCCCATAGGGTTTGTTGAAGGCAATGGTGTGAACTCTGGAGCGTGAACGATTCACGAGTGAAAGGGTGAGAGAAGGTCGTCTCTCTGTCAGAATCCGAGTCTAAATCCTCCGCCGCCGCGAGATCCTCCGCCAACGCCCATCCCGCCGTAGACACCATAAGACGGTCCACTCCGCCAACCGTCAACAGTGGCAGGAGGCCAAACATACCAGTGTTTCACCGTCAGCGTGGGGTAACGATAGTCAGCTTCGTCAATCTTTTCGATGAGAGCCCCGCTGACTTCGCCGACAAACGTCACCAACATCCCCGGTGTCAATGTTGCCGGATCGAGGGGCGCCTGATGCAAAACCAACATTCGCCCTTGCGATTGTGTGAGATCCATCGTCGGCTCTTGATCCTTGTTTAGCGGAAGTTGCAGCAGTTCGACCTGCGTCCCCTCTTTGAGCCGCTTCGCCTTGAGAATTTCACCGCCGAGTAGCATGAGACGTCCTCTATACGAGCCAGGTGAGGTGAGGACTTCCGTGAATGTCAGACTCTGATCAATCTGTGGTTGGAGCGCTTCAGGGATCCCGACAGGAGAGGAAGAGCAGCCTAGGACAACAAGCGAGAAAGCCACAACCCACAGGGTTAGAATCCTGGGCCACATGTAGACACTATATCCAACCCCTGTGAGAAGCACAACGAGCGATCTCAACATTCCACACAATCCTCTCAACCATTGCGTCACAGCGACTGTATGATTGCAGGCATTCCCCTGCAGCTCACACCCAGCTCAGTGATATAAGTATTTTCATCAGAT
Organism: Nitrospiraceae bacterium; assembly: GCA_035607135.1. GTDB lineage: Bacteria > Nitrospirota > Nitrospiria > Nitrospirales > Nitrospiraceae > Palsa-1315. Next base: position 2,364 of record DATNCR010000231.1, on the reverse strand, counting down.
GCCACTCATTCGCTTCTCCATGTTCCCAATCACTGAAAACGTGTGCAATTTAACCATGTGCAGTTGGGTTACTGGTGCATTTGGAGCAGCTCACCTCCCGGCACCACACTTGCTCATCGCTCTTCATAGCTGCCTCGCACAGCGAGAGTTTCACCAGGTGGCGTGTCGAAGACGACACCCACTATATTTAACCACCAAGGAGGTTTTATCATGACTCGTTTCGCACATATGATCGTCTTAGCCGCATTTCTCGCCGTTGGATTCGGCACGCCCATGGCATTCGCAAATGAGCCTGTGCCTGCCGACCAGAAGGGGAAGAAGGAGACAACCAGCACCAAGGCAGATGAAGATAAGAAGAAGGATGAGAAGAAGGACATGGGCGGTAAGTAAACCCTGCAGGTGAGGTGCAGCTGACGCTGTACCTCGCCTGCTTCGTGATCATACAGTCGTCATATACTCAGACTCCTCTTTCACTTGAATCAGTGGCTGGCTTCACAATAGGTCATAGCACCAGCACTCGGAATCTGTAGGCTAGTCCCTACAGTGATTGTGGCAGCATGCGTCAGTTCCATTGGCGATAGGTAAAGCCATGCCGCAATTCTTTCTACAACCCCATGAGAAATGAGTCGTTCCCTTCACTCATGGTTTCAAGTCATTAGGCATTGCGCTTGCTCCCCTTTACGACAACCTGTTCACCCTCATGTATAGGAGGAGAAGACGATGCAACGAATCGGGATTGATCGAACGATGCCTCTCCGTGCTTCTGCAATGGCCATGCTGTGTGCAATCGCCGTGGGGGGATGCGTGAGCACGGGCACTCATACGAAGACACTCACTGAGCTTGAGGCCGAGAAAAAAACATCCGCACAGTTACAGCAGCAGTTGGCAGGACTACAGAAAAATCTGGACCAGGAAGCTGCTCAGCGGAAAGCCGCCGAACAGGAGGCAGCATCGCTCGCAGCACGTTCTAGCCAGCTGCAGTCTCGCCTAGACGGCTTGGAGAAAGAGAAAGGTCAACTAAACAGCGAACTCGGCAATGTACGCAGTCGAATCACGGATCTCGAACAGAAGCTCACGAGTGGAAATGCATCATCGCAAGAGGAAATCGCCAGGCTTCAGAAGCAGGCGTCTGACCTTGAGGCCGACGCCGCCCGCATCGCAAAGGAACGTGAGCAACTTCGGCAGGAGCAATCACAACTTGCCGCGACATTAGAGCGAGAACGGCTGGCGAAAGAAGAAGAGATCGCACGACTGACTCGCACACAAGAAGCGCTATCCAAGTCCCTTCAGGATGAGATTTCGAAGGGGAACATTACGATCCAACAGGTGCGCGACCGCCTGACGATCAACATGGTGGATCGTGTCCTATTCGATTCTGGCCAGGCTCAGGTGAAACCGGCCGGCATGAAAGTCCTGAAACAGGTCGGTGACGTGCTCAACCAGATCTCAGACAAACAAATTCGGATCGAAGGCCATACCGACAACGTACCCATCAGTTCGAAGCTACAGGATCGCTTTAAGACAAACTGGGAACTCTCCACGGCGCGAGCCACGACCGTAGTGCGCTACCTGATCGATCAGGGAGGTGTGGACCGCCAGTACCTCTCCGCAGTTGGCTACGCGGACACACACCCTCTCGCCTCGAACGACTCCGAAGAGGGGCGATCGTCCAACCGGCGAATTGAGATCGTGCTGTACCCCAAGGACCTCAAACACATTGCCGGTCAATTGGAAACCGCCACAGCTCCAACGAAGTAGCCATCTGTCCTTCGGAGGTGCTCACGAGGTGGGCACCTCCCTCTTCAATCGAACCTCTCAGCGCAATCCCAGTTCTCTCGATCATCGCACGAACATGCACAACCACTGTGCGTTGATCGAAGCCTTCCCCCTCTTCCCTGCATCGGTTATGATGCATCATGTGATCGGTCTTTGAGACCACTGCGGAGAAATTGATCCCCTTCCCCTACTGAGGTATCTGAGATGTACGTGGTGACGCTCGCACTGATGACCGTGGAGAAAGAGCCTACCTAATCCGCTCGCTCGATACGCTGTGATTTGTCAGGAGGTCCTCATGCGCTGGGAAGGACAGCGAGAAAGCGACAATGTCGAAGACCGTCGTGGCATGGGACCGGCGAGGGTCGGAGGGGGAAGGCTTGGGATCGGCGGCCTGGTGCTGGTACTGGCTGTCAGCTATTTCACTGGTATCAATCCCTTGACCCTCATCGATATGCTGAATGGCGTGCAGGACATGACGGAATCATCTGGGCCCTCCGAGCCCGCACCGATCGGAGCACCCAACGACCAACTGGGAAAATTCGCAGCAATTGTCCTCGCCGACACGGAAACCACCTGGCGGCAGCTCCT
>DATNCR010000212.1:0-7911 GCA_035607135.1 Nitrospiraceae bacterium | reverse complement strand
ACCGGAGTCCGTGACTTGGTACGTGAAAGCCTCTGACGGGCTGCGGCGTCTGGCAGAGGAAGGCGATGGAGAAGCAATGTATGTCCTCGGAGTCATGTACGCGTTTGGGCGCGGAGTGGCCAAGGATCGGGAACAAGCTCGGCTCTGGCTTGAGCAGGCTGTTGACCAGCAGGTTCCGGAGGCTCATATGGTGCTCGCGAGGCTAGACGGACATCGGAGTACCGATTCCAGGTAGCGGGTTGGTGCTCCGCTACTCGCCTTACGCGGCTGCTGCTCTCCCTCCCATTTCACACTCCCAACACCGCAGAGCCTCTCACCTACAAACAAGGCGACTCGCTCACATACGTGCAGTGACGACTCTGCCAGACCTCGATCAAGCTCACTACCGATACCTATAAGAAGTGACTGGCGCTCGGGAAGAAATCCAATCTTTAGCTCGGGCTTTTGACGGTTGTCTTTTTCACAACCCGGAAACGGTGATAATAATAGGCCTCGTTCTCGCAGAAGCGTAAATAGCCCTCCCATTCTTGCTTGGCTTTTACGCGTATCCTTATCCGCAGAAAAGCTCCCGCTACTCGTCTATAGCCAGGCGAATAGGTAAGATCATATCCCCCAGCCTTATCATGTTTGGAGGAAAATTGAGGAGCGCGGATATCAAGATCTTTCGCGTCTACGATGGCAATAACTGATTTCTCAGCGTCTGAACGTTGTTTATCCACTTGCTTGGTATCGACAGCAAAACGCAAATTGGCAGCTTCGATTTCGACTGTTCGCTTCGCCCGAATCATCACATCCACGACCTGCTCTCCTAGTTCAACTATTTTAGAATCGGCGCCCACGTTGACCTGGTCATCGCCCTCACCAAAGTACACGGCATAGGAATGCTTCTCCGTCCATTTACGGTACAACCATCTGAAGACAAAAAAACCGACAACGAGCACGACACCAAGAACCTGTAACGTCTCGGTACAATCAGAATCGCGTATTGAGCCAGGCAGTTGAGTGAGGCAACTCACGATGATTCACCACTATACATATGCGCGGGCGTAAACCGTGCGCTGGATTGGTGTCGACGGTACACGCAGCGTAGCAGGTAACATAGCATCGGTGTCTTTGGCTTGAAATGCCAATATTTCAAGCCCCCGTCAAAGAGAGTATCGCTCAACAATCGTGTGACCGAGAGTCGGCAATTTGTGTTTGGCGTCCCGTAGGAGATTGTCAGTACCCAAACATTGGACGCCAGTACTATACCGTTGTTTCAGGGGGTGCAAGTGACCTTCCCCTATAGTTGTACCGGCCGCTATGTGAGTCAGGCGCAATATAGTCCGACGGCTTCCGGTGCCGGTGGTCGATAGCCCAGCGCACTGTTAGGTCGAATCCGGTTGTAGTGTGCCGCCAGCGCTCCACGAACATCTTCACCCCCCAGCGTGTATCAAACAGTTCCAGATCCAACAGTTCATTCCGTAGTCTTCCGTTAACGCTCTCGATGTAACCGTTCTCTCAGGGACTACATGGGGTGATGAAGTGTGTCTGCACACCGACCCGGCTGAGGCAGGACCGTACCATCTTGGTGGCAAGCGAGCGCATGTTTGCCGGTAACCATAACCCCATAGTCGAATCTGAAGGGTGAGGAAAACAGGAAAATGTTTGTAGTCGTTGGCACAAGGAGTATTCTTAACCTTGCAAAGTTCTCTTTCGCATTGTGAGGTAGTTGCATGCTGCCCAGCTCGTTTCCTCCATATTATTCAATGAATGGAAGCCGCCAATGTGCGGCAGGTTCCGATGATAGAGCCATCAACTATTCGGGGACAGCCTGATTTCCGGACACTCTTCGAATCGGCACCAGGCTCTTACCTTGCCCTAACTCCCGCGTTAGTCATCGTGGCTGCGAGCGATGCGTATCTGCAAGTCACGATGACCAGGCGGGAGAAGATTCTGGGCCGTCATCTCTTCAATGTGTTTCCAGACAATCCCGGTGATGCCACCGCCACCGGAGTATCAAACCTACGGGCATCTTTGACACGGGTGTTACAGCATCGCATACCGGACGCCATGGCCGTTCAAAGGTACGATCTTCGTCGTCCGGACACTGAGGGAGGGGAATTTGAGGAACGATATTGGAGCCCGATCAATACGCCGGTCTTCAGCCCCAATGGGGAAATCGCCTATATCATTCACCGGGTAGAAGACATCACGGAGCGCAAGCGGGCGGAGGAGACCGTTCGCCAAAGCGAAGAGCATTTTCGCCTGCTGGTGGCCAGCGTGAAAGACTATGCGATTCTCATGCTGGATCCTGATGGTCATGTGGTGAGTTGGAATGCGGGCGCGGAGCGCATCAAAGGGTATCAGGCTGGAGAGATTATCGGACAGCATTTCTCGCGCTTTTATTCCTCTGGAGACATTCATAGTGGCAAACCAGAGCTGGAACTCAAAGTAGCAGCGACCGAAGGACGATTTGAGGAAGAAGGCTGGCGCGTACGCAAAGATGGGACACGGTTCTGGGCCAATGTGATTATCACGGCAATACGCGATGAGACAGGAACGTTGCGCGGATTCGCAAAGGTGACGCGTGACATCACGGAGCGCAAGCGGGCGGAGGAAGAATTCCGCAAGTCGGAAGAAAAATATCGCACGCTGTTCGATTCCGTCGACGAAGGTGTGTGTACCATCGAAGTGCTGTTTGACAGAAACGAAAAGCCAATTGATTACCGCTTCCTGGAAGTGAATCCGTCGTTCGAGAAGCAGACGGGGATTCATAACGCGCAGGGCAGAAGAATGCGCGAGATTGCTCCACTTCACGAAGAGCATTGGTTCGAGATGTACGGGAAGATCGCCTTGACGGGCGAACCCGTACGTTTTGAAAACCAGGCCGCACAACTGGGTCGCTGGTATGAAGTGTATGCACTCCGCGTCGGGGAACCGAAGGAGAGACACGTTGCCATTCTTTTTAAGGATATCACTGAACGCAAGCGGGCGGAGGAGGCGTTGCGCCGAGTGCACGATCAGTTAGAAATGCGTGTGCAGGAGCGGACGGCCGAAATTCTCGCGAAAACTCGAGACCTAGAGACGCTCCTCTACGTCACGTCGCATGATTTACGAGAGCCACTTCGTGGGATCGAGAACTTCTCGCGCATGGTTCATGACCGTTATGGCGACCGTCTCGACGACAAAGGGCGGGACTTTCTTCAGCGGGTTGTCCGTGGGACCCAACGGATGGATCAGCTGATGACGGACATTTTGACCCTGTCACGAGTGCAGCGCATGGAAGGAGCCGTCGAGGACATCCAAGGCGAGAGCATTGTGACAGAAGCGTTGCGACGACTCGATCACACGATCAAGGAAACCGGTGCGACGGTGCGAGTGGTGGAGCCCCTGCCCCGGTGGCAGGGCAACCGCACGTGGGCGACCCAAGGGATCTACAACCTCATCGCTAATGCATTGAAGTTCCGGCGCAATGGTGAAGCGCCCGACGTGGAGATCGCGCCGTATCATCCTACGGTGGAAGACGGCTCGGTGGTGGGGATTGTCGTTCGCGACCGTGGACCGGGCGTGGCGCCCGAGCACGCAGAACGCATTTTTCAATTGTTCCAGCGAGCCGTGGGACGAGAGATCGAGGGTACGGGCGCGGGGTTGGCGATCGTACGACAGGTCGCCGAGCGGCATGGCGGACGGGCATGGGTACAGTCGCGGGAGGGCGGCGGCTCGGAATTCAAGCTGACATTTAGCGCGACGAATCGGCAGAAAGGCAGTGACCCCCATGACGAGTCAGCCAGTTGAGATCTTGCTCGTAGAAGACAATGAAGACGATGCCGTCATCATTCAAGAGGTATTTTCCGACATGAGATTGGCCACCCTGATTAACGTGGTTCGAGACGGGGAAGAGGCCTTGGCTTATTTACAGCGTACCGGAAAATACAAGGTGGTGCGCATGCCTGATATCGTGCTGCTAGACATTAACATGCCGAAAAAGAACGGCTTTGAAGTGCTTGAGGAAATCAAGAAGGATCCGCGATTGCACTCACTCCCCGTAGTCATGTTGACCACGAGCCATCGCGAGGAAGACATCGTTCGCTCGTATGCGAAGGGCGCCTGTTCCTACATTCACAAGCTCGTCGACTTGGACCAATTTAAACACCTCATCAAGCAGTTTGAGCATTACTGGACAGGCATTTCGCGAATTCCATCGGTCAGGGAGTAATTGTCATGCATGTGCTGTTGATCGAGGACAATGAGGATGATGCCTACCTCATTGGGGAAACGTTGACGGAAAGGACAGCGGCGGACGTCGAGCTGGAGTGGGTCGATCGGCTGGAGAGCGGATTGACGCGCTTAGCCGAGGGCAAGATTGACGTGGTGTTACTGGACCTCTCCCTGCCGGACAGTCACGGGCTGGAGACGCTTGACAAAGTTCAAAGGCAGACACCGGACGTACCGGTCATTGTGATGACGCATCTGGATGACGAAGCGATGGCGGTCCAGGCGGTCCGTAGGGGCGCCCAGGACTATCTGGTCAAAGGGCGATCAGATAGCTATGGCCTGGGGCGTGCCATTCAGTATGCGATTGAGCGCAAGGGATCGGAAAAGGCCGTGCGGGACAGTGAAGCTCGATTACGCGCCATCATAGATACTGCACTTGACGCGCTGATTGGGATGAATGCCAAGGGCATGATTACAGAATGGAACCCTCGTGCAGAGGTGATTTTCGGTTGGCGTCGCCGGGAAGCGATTGGCCAAAATCTCGCCGATTTGATCATCCCCCCTCGAGACCGAGAGGCTCATGAACGCGGACTGCGACATTTCATGGACACCGGGGAAGGGCCGGTACTCAACCGGCGCGTCGAGTTGACCGGTTTGCGCCGTGATGGGACTGAGTTTCCCGCGGAACTCTCGATTAGTCCGTTAAAGCGCGATGACTCATATGTGTTCAACGCCTTTCTCTCTGACATCACCGAGCGCAAGCGTGCAGAAGAAATCCGGGTCCGATTAGCCTCCATTGTGGAGTCTTCGGAAGATGCCATCATCAGCAAGACGCTGGATGGGATTGTGACAAGCTGGAATATGGGGGCTGAGCGTACGTTTGGTTACACGGCCGACGAGGTCATCGGAAAGCCGATCGGGATCCTCATCCCCCAGGATCGTGTCGAGGAGGAATCTCAGATCATTGAGCGTGTGAAACAAGGAGAGCACGTCACCCACTTTGAAACGGTTCGGCGGCGGAAAGACGGGAAGGACATCCATATCGCCTTGACCATCTCTCCGATCGAGGATGGAGCGGGAAGGATCATCGGGTTCTCCAAGATTGCCCGCGACGTCACCGAGAAGAAGGCTCTTGAGGCACAATTGCGTCAATCCCAGAAGATGGAGGGTGTCGGACAATTGGCCGGCGGAATCGCGCACGACTTCAATAACCTCCTGACGGTGATCAACAGTTACAGTGCCATGGTATTGGGTGATCTTGATTTCTCTAACACCTTCGCTCGCAATGGAATCGAACAGATCAAGGAAGCAGGACATCGGGCCGCGTCACTCACTCGCCAACTCCTGATGTTCAGCCGGCAGCAGGTCTTGGAACCCAAAGTGTTGGACCTGAATGAGGTCGTGTCGAATATCGGAAAGCTGCTGCGGCGCCTACTCGGTGAGGACATCACCCAAATCCTCTGCCTCCATCCAGCGCTTGGGCGGGTGAAAATCGACCCCGGGCAGATGGAACAGATCATCATGAATCTGGCCGTGAACGCACGAGACGCGATGCCAGGCGGCGGGCAGTTGACCATCGAAACCGACAATGTCGAACTGGACAATACCTATGCCCGCAAACACGTCTTGGTCCAACCAGGTCCCTACGTGATGCTGGCGGTGAGCGATACCGGTTGCGGGATGGATGCGGACACCCAAGCGCGCATATTCGAGCCATTCTTTACCACCAAAGGACCTGGCAAAGGGACCGGCCTTGGTCTGGCCACAGTCGATGGGATTGTCAAACAGACCGGGGGGAACCTGTGGGTCTATAGCGAGGTGGGCAAAGGCACGACCTTCAAGATCTATCTTCCGCGAGTCGAGCAGGCACCCGAGCTGCCTGAATCGGGAGCGGCTCCGGCTGAACTGCTCCGCGGATCCGAAACCGTGCTGCTGGTGGAAGATGATGAAATGGTTCGAGCGCTGGCGCAGGCCATTCTCGAACGGTACGGGTACCATGTGCTCGCAGCACGGAATGTCCATGATGCGTTGCGTTTTGCTCAGGAGGGTTCTGCGCAGATTAGCCTGCTGCTGACCGATACCATCATGCCGGGGATGAACGGGCCAGAGTTGGCAAAACAGGTCCAGTCCATTCGACCGGAAATCAAGGTCCTCTATATGTCTGGGTATACGGATAAGGTGATTTCCTGCACGGCTTCATTCGAACCAGGGACCGCTTTTCTTCAAAAGCCGTTCACGCCACAGACGTTGACGCGTAAGGTGCATGAGGTGCTGAATTCGAGCGACCATCCAAGCAGTGAACAGCGCGCGGCATAGGTGAGAGACAGTATCCAGGGAGGATGCAGATGGCCAACATTCTTGCAGTGGACGATGATGAGAAGATCCGTGACCTGCTTTCTACACTATTACGGCGGAAGGGGCACCACGTGCTCACGGCGAGTCACGGCCAGAAGGGTATTGATGTCTTTCGTCGGGAACGACCTGACGTGACGATTCTGGATTTCGAGATGCCGGATATGGATGGGCTCGCGGTCCTCAGGCAGATTCGGGAGATTGATCCCCATGCTCCCGTGATCATGTTAACAGGGGCTGGTACGGATGTTCTGGAGAAGCAGGCTCGGGAGTTAGGGGTGACCGACTTCCTTGCCAAGGGATTCTCGCTCCATGAACTGGGTGCGGCGCTGAATCAAATCCTACAACGGCCCAATCAAGAAATTGGAACGCCCCCACCGTCTCAACGATTGGCTGAGAGAACGAGAGAGAAAGCATGATTCTCGTGGTGCAAGCCATCGTGATATTCGGAACTGCGACCTAACCGGAAGGGGCATACGTCATGACACAGGACACCATTGACCCCATAGAAATCTTACTTGTAGAAGATAACGAAGACGACGTCATTCTTATTGAAGAGGCGTTTGCAGGGGCAAGGATGATGAACGTGATCAACAATGTGCGGGATGGTGAAGCAGCCCTGGCCTACCTGCGTCGGGAGGGACCATACAAGAATGCTGTCCGGCCCGGGCTGATCCTGTTGGACATCAACATGCCAAAGAAGGACGGATTTGAGGTTCTCGAGGCGATCAAGGCAAATCCTCAGTTGCAGCCTCTTCCCGTGATCATGCTGACCACGAGCGACCGCGAAGAAGATATCGTCCGCTCCTTTGTCCACGGTGCCTGCTCGTATATCCGCAAGCCGGTGAGTTTGGAGCGATTCATCGACGTGGTCAAGCAGTTCGAAGTCTATTGGACCCTGGTTTCACTGGTTCCCGGACGCAAAGAGTAACAGTCACGCACGTGCTGCTCATGAAGGAGAACGCGGCTGACGCTCACGTCATCAGCAGATGTTGACGGAGCGACATCACCTACTCGTTATGCGATCGAAAAGAGTGAGACGAGATACGACACGCTCCGTGTCGGGGTGGTGAGACCCTGACGGAGATTCACAAAATGACTCACCACCACCTCTCTGATGAAAAGGCGAAAGTGTGGACTGCCCGGCGAAAAGGCGCATACTCGTACAAACTATGATCATGGCCGGTAGGGTACTGCACAAAGGTGGAAGGATAGATGGCTGTATCTAAAGCAGCGGTATCCCGCCCATACTCCTGGTTACAGCTTCTCATCGTCTTGATGACGGTCTTCGCCCTCGTCATCGGCTCAATCGCGTTCCACTACATCGAAACCCGCATGGTTGCCTCAGTAGGCGAAAATCTT
>DATNCR010000211.1:0-6768 GCA_035607135.1 Nitrospiraceae bacterium | reverse complement strand
CTCAGGTCGTCACTCGTTTCCTTAATGGACTCGATTTCCTGCGCTTTCTTCCATAAGTAATACTCGTAGTCGCCGGAAAAGCTGCGGGCTTTGCCCTCTTCGATTTCAATGACGCGCGTGCAGACTCTGGTCAAGAAGGTGGGATCGTGAGAAATGAAGACAATCGTACCAGGGAAGTCTGATAGCGCATCGGTGAGCATATCGACTGAAGCCGGGTCGAGATGATTCGTGGGCTCGTCGAGCAACAGGGTATTGGCCGGCTCGACCAACATCCTCGCGAGTGCGACGCGATTGCGTTCCCCTCCGCTCAGCGCCTTGATTGGTTTCTTTTGATCGTCCCCGGTGAACAGGAAGGCGCCGGCAATCCCGCGGAGGAAGTTTGTCTCCGCTTGGCTGGACACCTCGGAAAGGGAGTCGAGGATGGTGTGTTCCGGGTTGAGTGTTTCGGCCTGGTGTTGGGCGAAGTAGTGCAGGGTGACACCATGACCCACCGTTCTGGTGCCTTTGTCGAGGGCCAATACGCCGGCCAGCATCTTGAGCAGCGTGCTTTTCCCGGCACCGTTTTCCCCTACCAGCGCCACGCGCTGACCACGTTCGATGGAACAATCAACGCGTTCATACACCACTTTTTCCCCATAGCGTTTTGCAGCGCCTTGGAGATCCAATACCTGGCGGCCACTGGCTGCGGGGAGGGGAAACTTGAACTTCACTCGCTTGGGATCGCGCTTAATCTCAATCATCTTGACCTTTTCAAGCTGTTTGATGCGCGATTGGACCTGGCTGGCTTTGTTCGCCTGATAGCGGAATCGATCAACAAATGTCTGGACCCGCGCGACTTCTTTCGCCTGGCGCCCGGCGGCCGCTTCACGCTGTGCGTCCCGCTCTGCGCGAGTCTTTTTGAACGAGGTATAGTTGCCGCGATACTCTTCCATCTTATGGTGTCGAAGATCCCAGATGTGGGTGACGACGCGATCGAGAAAGGCAGTGTCGTGGCTGATGATCAACAGCGTCATCTCCGAATTCAACAGGAATTGCTCGAACCAGCGCTGCGTCGGTTTGTCCAGGTGGTTAGTTGGCTCGTCGAGCATGAGGACGTCGGGGTTGGTCAATAGTAGGTGCGCAAGGGCGACACGCATCCGATAGCCGCCGGACAGTTTTTCAACCTCACGGCTAAAGTCGATTTCTGAAAATCCCAACCCCATAAGAATGCGTTCGGCCTCGTGCTCGGGATAGAGATCTCGATGGGTGGCGTCCAGCACGGTTTTGCCCGTGATGGTTTCGAGTTCTTGAGGGAGATAGCCGATGCGGAGACGAGGACGCTTCCGGATCTTCCCTTTGTCCGGCGATTCTTCTTCGAGGATCATTCGGAAGAGGGTGGTCTTGCCGGCGCCATTGGGGCCGACCAACCCAACCCGCGAACCAGGGCGGAGATGTGCCGTCGCACCCTCAAGCAGAATTCTCGTGGAATATTGTTTATAGACCGACTCGATTTGGAGCATGAGATGTTTTGTGAACCAGGCAGACTATGTGTATCGGGAGGAGCCGATGGTCATTCGGTGATTAGGGGTGGATATCGAGGTTCACGGAACCCACGTGGTTAATTTGGTGGAGCTGGCCGGGATTGAACCGGCGACCTCGTGAATGCCATTCACGCGCGCTCCCAACTGCGCTACAGCCCCACAAAGGTTGATTCGGAAATACGCGAAAATCCTTGCGAAACAACGGTGATGCTAACATGGCCCTCCCGCGACAGTCAAGAAAACGGAGCTGGGACAAGCCCAATCGTCTCTCATGCTCGATCAACGCGCAGTCAAAAAATCCCTCGGTCTCCTCCACAATAATAGAGTGGCTTTGGCATGCCCTCACAACAATTGAAGATGAGAGGAAGAGAAAAAACGAAGATAGAACTGATGATCACAGTCCTTGACAATCATTAGAGGCGCCCCTACCATGGCGCTCCAGCCCTGGCCATGAGTCGAGCCAGGGCAATTTTTTGGGAGCATGTCAGGCGATGGGAAATCTCGTGGTGATTGGGGCACAGTGGGGCGACGAAGGCAAGGGCAAGATCGTGGATATCTTAGCCAGCGGCGTCGATGCGGTGGTTCGCTATCAAGGTGGGTCCAATGCGGGACACACCGTGATTAATGAACGGGGCACCTTCGTGTTTCATCTCATCCCATCGGGTATTCTCTATCGCGGGACGCTCTGTGTGATCGGAAACGGGGTCGTCGTGGACCCAGCTTCGTTGATCGAGGAGCTGGATCATCTCCAGACTCAAGGTGTGAAGATCGGTAAGAATTTTATCGTGAGTCATCGCGCCCATCTCATCCTGCCGTATCACAAGGCCATCGACAAAGCGTCTGAGCAGTCTAAGGGCTCTCGGCGAATCGGCACGACAGGGCGTGGAATTGGCCCGTCCTATGCCGATAAGATGTCCCGGGTCGGTATCCGAATGGGGGATCTCCTCAACCCGAAGGCCTTTCGAACCAAACTCGAAGAGAATGTGGTCGAGATCAATTGGTTTCTCGAACAACTGTATAAGCTGGAACGTTTCGAAGTCGACAACGTCTTCCGGCAGTATATGGGCTATGCCGATCGGCTGAAGAGCCATATCGTCGATGCCACCATGCTCGTGAACAAAATGATCGACGGCGGAAAGACCGTGTTGTTCGAAGGGGCGCAAGGGACGCACTTGGACGTGGACTTCGGCACCTACCCCTACGTCACCTCTTCCAGTTCAACGGCCGGTGGTGCCTCAACGGGAACGGGTGTGGGACCGACGAAGATTGACGCGGTACTCGGTGTCGCCAAAGCCTACACCACGCGTGTCGGTAGTGGACCATTCCCTACGGAATTGACCGATGAGGTGGGAGACGGGCTCCAGGCACGTGGGAAAGAATTCGGATCCACGACGGGACGTGCGCGCCGCTGTGGCTGGTTCGACGGTGTCGTGGTGCGATACGCCACCAAAGTCAACGGGCTCGCGTCACTGGCCGTCACGAAATTGGATGTACTCGACGGCTGCAAGGAACTGAAGGTCTGCACCGGCTACCGGTATCAGGGGAAACTGTATCGAGACATGCCGGCCGATCTCCAAACGCTGACCGACTGCGAGCCGGTGTACAAGACGTTCAAAGGATGGTCCGGCACGACCACCGGCGCGTCCACGTATAAACAGCTTCCAGCGGAAGCCAAGCGCTATCTCCAGTTCCTTGAGGATCTCTCCGAATGTCCCATCGATATGATCTCGACCGGCTCAAAGCGTAGTGAAACCATTATTCTTCGCAATCCACTCAACATCCGCCCGCGCGTGCGATAAGCCATTCATTTCCTCTCTAGGCACAGGCTGAGCGTCGGTGGTACAATCCGCGCTCTTCGCTCGGTGAGCCGGTAGCTCAGTTGGTAGAGCATCGCCCTTTTAAGGCGAGGGTCCTGGGTTCGAGTCCCAGCCGGCTCACCATTTTTCAAGTAGTTAGGATCACCCACCGCGACCGCCGCTCGTTCATAGGACAATCCATAGGACATTTTGAAGGCGTGATCGAGGATCGTCACGGCCTCACGAAGCTTGTGGTTCCACGCGGGACCACCGTGCGAGTAGTTCGCGGTCATACCTGGCATGCGATGTTCGAGCAGGACTTGCTGCGCCTCATAATCCACACCAAGGCCTTGTAAGCGGGTCGCTAAGGTATACCGGAGATCGTGAAAATGCAGGTCTTGGATCTTCGCCAACCCGCACACTCGAGCCCAGTACTTTTTGAAGGCGCGCACTTCATCCCACCGGCGAAAGACTCGGCCGTCAGACAGCGACGGAAGAGGATCACGCAAGGCCCAGAGTGCCGAGGTGTTGAGGGGAATGCGAGTCGGGGTGCCTTTGAACCGAGACTGACTTGGAGACAGGATTAACCACCAGCCATCCGCTTCTTCACGGATCCAGGATCGGTGCACCGCCAGGAGTTTGGATTCTCGCAAACCGGTATTGAGGTCGGCGATGACTACCCGCCACAGCTCGGCCAGTACCTCAGACGAATGCCTTCCCTCTCGGGCGGCGTGGCGATCCGGGCCAATCATAGCGCACCGCCAGATTGAGGAGCATCGAAGCTCTGCCAGAAGAGGGGCACGCGGTCCCGTAAGGTGCTTTCGTGGGAGCGTGAAGATCGGCTTGAATCTTCGCGATCATAGCGATCACGGCTTGCTCTGCCAGTTTCTAAACTGTCATGGAACCACGGCCTAATCCACGACAGCTATATGGGACATGCTTTGCCCGGGGACCATCACGAAATCGTCGCGAAGGGCGATGCTCGTGGGGCGTCGGACCTTTATTTTGCCCGGGTGGACCAGGGTTTTTCCGTGTTTCGAAATGCCTTTGGGGTTCATAGAATAAAGACACTTGAGAACGCCATGCGCGCAGATGATGATGCACATGTGCGCGCTATGAGATCCTGGAGATCCTGGCGGAATCCAAGTGGGCTCGGCTCCGAAAGGAACCGGGCCTTTATTTTGATCAGATCCTAAACCTGTGCAGCGTCAGCATTTTCATGGAGGGAATTGGATATGTCCAATGCTGAGAACCTTCGCAAAATCTTTCACGAAGTGCAGACAAGTGGGAAGTTTGAAACATATGAGTTTATTGCCATATTGAGCAATCTCATCGACATCGCTGACCGCCTAGAAAGAGTGGAGATCGCCTGTAAAATAGAAGGATCATGAGGCCAAGAACGTTAACCGCGCAGCATCCCCACAAGTCCTTCCACCGTCAACGACGCATTCTCCTCGGCCCGATTGTTGACCAGAGCACATACGCTCGCTGGTTCTCAGCCATGGCCTTCCTGACCAATTCCACCGTATCCCTCCTCATCTCCGGCAGCTCTCCGTCAATCTTGCTGTACGGTTCTGCTCGATTCTTGACGGCTTCGTAGGCTATTTCTTACGCCAAGATCAGGATGTTTCCTACATCCAACACGGCGCGTTATGTCTAGGCTACGCTGTAGTGCTCTCGCACCTTCTACTATGGAAGCCCTGTGCCGGTACACTGTCCTCCGTGTGCATGCAGTGCGACTATAGCGGAATCTGAAATAAAGGCTCGGCTCCGCGAACGGGACCGGGCCTTTTTGTTATGCAGACGACCATACTTGTCTAGGAAGTCAGGGAGCATGTTACCTATGACGAAAGAGCCAACAGTGAAGAACGGCCATGCGGATGTGACTACTCTAGAGCGAGTGCTGCAATGGCATGGCGCGTTCCGAATGAGTCTCGGGCAAATCCGCGTGACGCCGCTCCAAGCTGCCATGCTTCTTTTTGTGAGTCGTCACGCAGAGGCCAAACTGAAGGATGTGGCCAGGGCGCTTTGTGTGAGGCGGCCAACCTTGACTGAAGTTGTGAAGGCCCTCGTACGAAATCGGTGGGTGACTCAACGTCGATCGGTCGTAGATGCTCGTGTCGTGCATTTGCAACTGAGTCAGAGGGGTGAGGCGCTCACTCGTCAAATCGAGCGGCAGGTCCACCAAGTGACTATCACACTCGCCGAAGAAGTACGAAAATCCCTCGGCATGACTCCGCAGACCCGGGCCGTCTTTTGATCCTATTCACGACAAATTCTCTTGAGGAGGTAAGGAGTGACCATGCGAAAATCCCTCCGCCAAACAGAGGAGCGGACACAGCTGGAGAGGGTGTTGTGGTTGCACGGCCAGTTTAGGCGATGTCTGGAGCCGATCGGTGTGACACCGCTCCAAGCCGGTGTACTTCTGCCCTTGCATCGTCATAGGGAAACAAAGATGACGAAGACCGCTGCGGTAGCTGCATACAGCCACCGACTCTGACTGAGGTGATCGATGATCTCGTGCGGAATCGGTGGGTCATGCGGCGACGCCCAACGACGGATACCCGTGTGGTGCAGTTGCGGCTGAGCCCGCGAGGGAATGCCCTTGTGGGCAAAATCAAGAAGGGTGTGGGGCATGTGGAGGCTCTGACCCAACAGGACTAAAAAGCCCCAAACCTGTTCCGACAAGCAGCCGCGCCTCACCCGAAGCGCCCAATCTTCGACACTCAAAGTTACCTCGCATGACTCAGCCAATATTGCAGGCGATTCTTCTTTGCCAGGACGTTAAGGAAGACCTTCCTGGGTTTCCTGGGACAAGCCTCTTCGGCATCTCCAGTCTGTTGCGAATCGAACCGGGCGAACTCCACCGGTTTGTGAATCTTTGGGTGTACGCTCGCGTTGTAAATGTAGAGGGACTGTGCGACTTTGCAATCACATTTGCCAATACGGAGAACGAGAGCGTGATCCAACGATTCTCAGCAGAACCGATTAACATCGACGATCCTCGTAGCCCAATAGAAATCACTCAGCTCATGTCGTCGCTTTCCATCAACGGGCCTGGCCGTTACGAGTGTCGCCTCTATGCAAACTCGGAGTTTCTTGGTCATACGACGCTCTATGTCGTAGAAGGTTCAGCCTCCCCTTAGCAAACTTCCTTTCTGACACTCACAGCTCTTACGTATTTTCGAGCTGGCTTTTTCGCCAGTTCCCTCGCGTCTCCTCTAATGATAGGGTTGACTCAATTATTGACGTCGGAGCCCTATGAACACGTTACTGGTTCACGCGAGAGCCTTACAAGCGAAGTGGGAACAGCGAGGAGACCTGCCTCCCCACTGTGAACATCTCAGTCAAGTCGCGTCCCTCGTGGAACTCAGCACGGATGGCTATGTGACGAGCACGTATCACTGCCGCGAGTGTGGGGAAGAGATTGTACGAACCTACAAAGCTTTAAC
>DATNCR010000205.1:0-8189 GCA_035607135.1 Nitrospiraceae bacterium | reverse complement strand
GAAGTATGGCGTACTCGGCGGTTACCGGGAAGAGGAAGCTGGAGTGGGTCTTCCTGCCACCTCTGCAATTTCTCGTTCCAAATCGACGAGCACGAGACGTACTGCTTGGCTCAGCCCTTCGGCAAGCGCATCGGGAGATCGATCGGTTAGAGGCACCTCCTTGTGGTAGGTCCGTCGGAAGACTACCTGCCATTCGTTGAGTCCATCTAGGAGAAGGAGTTCGATTCCGAAGATCGCCTTGGGTGATTGCGCGAGCCGGTAATCTCCATAAAATTCCGCCACGTTGCCTTCCAGGAGATGGGTCGGCTCAACGTGATTGGTTCCCACAAGTACAAATCGAAACCGTCCCGTTTTCGAAAGCCAATCATGGAACTGTCGCGTCAACAACAGGCCCGGCGAGACAAACCACTCGTCGTAATAATCGTTTTCGTATTGCAACTCCCCGATTCGGTACACCATCGCTCGGCCCACGAATAGGGGCGAAACGCGAAACTTCTTGATCTTGAGCACGATGGGAGACTCCGAAGCAGGCTCCCGAATCTCTGACGAGACATCCAATACGAACGACCGTTTCTCCTGATAGCTCTTGTTGAAGCACGCAGCCATTGCAAGCAGCACGCTCGCGAGACACACCAGCCTACACATCGAGATCCAGGTTTTCACCGTCTACCCATTTGTTTCCGAGGCGGCGGCTCGCCAAAGAGAGCCTGCGAAGGATACGCTTCGATGGTCTTGGTGAGATTGCGGAGATCCTCGGAGACCAACTGTAGATTCTCCAGGACGTCATCGACCGATTCACCCTTCTCGGCCAGCAACGTATCTACGCGGTGGACAGTTTGGTTGAGACGGGCAACGAGACCGGGCAATTGAGTCATGGCTGCCCGCATGTCCTTGGCTGTGTAACTCAGATCGGCAGCTGTCCGGCGAAAATCTTCCATCGCGACCGCCGAATCCTTGAACGTCTTCGTAAGGTGGGGATTATCGAGCACCCGACGGGAGTCCTGAAGCGTTCCTCGCATCTCCACAATGAGCTGCCCCACCTCGGTCCCTAAGTTCTGCGCCTGCACATCCTTTAGCAACTGCGTGACCGACGTCAGCATCAGATCGAGATCTTTGGCAATGTTGTCGATCTCCATATGCTCGAATTTCTTGGTAATCGACCGCAGCTCAGTTCCTAACTCCGTGATCGTGCTCGGAGCCGAGGGAATGTACGGGGATTTTGGAGTCCAAGCGATTTGCATCGGCGGGTAGCGCTCTGGATCGACAAACTCTGACTCGACGTAGAGCACCCCGGTAATGCCCTGTGACGCCAACCGAAAGCGTAAACCGGCATCGCCGGCCTTCTTAATCCGCATCTCTTCGTCTTCTGCCGGCATCGAGGCAGCGATGCTCGGCTGAATTGACATCCGCACAACGACCACCCCTTTGTATGGCAAGAGACCGCTCTCTGGGTTAAAGGGAATCTTGTACTCTTCCCTGGCAAGACGAATCGATTCCACTCGCCCCAGCCGGACACCGTGGAGCCTCACCGGTGCGCCGATTTCAAGCCCCTGAACCGACTCGGTGAAATATGTTTCCACCATCCTCACGTTCTCGAACCACCTGCCGCTTCCAAGGACAATGACACCAACGACAGCCAAGAGGGTTGCCCCGAGGACGAAGAGGCCAATCTTGAAATAGTGCGCTTTCTGACTCATGACGTTTCGCTTGTCGGTTGTCGCCTCGGCTTAGACACTTCAGCATTGGTTCGAGGATTGAAGAACTGCCGCACCCATGGATTCTCCGAATGATCTCGCAGCGCTTTCGGTTGTCCCTGCGCAATGATGGTTTTTGTACGCTTGTCTAACATGATGACCCGGTCAGCGATCGTGTCGATGCTCGGGAGTTCGTGCGATACGACAATGAACGTGACCTTGAGGTTCCTCGCGAGGCTCAAAATCAGTTCATCTAATTCGGCCGACGTAATGGGGTCGAGCCCTGCCGAAGGCTCATCCAGAAAGAGAATACGAGGGTCCAGCGCCATGGCACGGGCGATGGCCGCACGCTTTCTCATCCCGCCGCTGATCTCATCCGGCAGCTTGTACGTCGCGGACCCTAAGCCGACCAATTGCAACTTCATGCGGGCGATCGTATCGATGGCCTCATCGGGCAAGTCGGTGTGCTCTTCCAGCGGCAACCGCACATTTTCCAGCAGATTCAATGATCCGAACAGCGCTCCTTGTTGATACATCACGCCAATCTTGGTCAGGAATGCCAGCCGTTCTTGACCCTCCGCCGTCGTGATGTCCTCACCCTCGATGAGGATTGATCCCCGCACCGGTCGGAGCAATCCAATCATGTGTTTCAGCAACGTACTCTTGCCGGCCCCGGAGCTCCCGAGGATCGCGAACACCTCGGCCGGATAGACATCGAACGAGAGATCGTCGAGCAGCACCGTGCCGTCATACGCTGCTGTAAGGTGCGCGACCTGTATGATCGGTATCCGGTCTGAATGTTCCATGTTGCCTCGCTCAGATACCGAGAGCATAAAAGATCACCGCGAACACCCCGTCGACGAGCGTAATCAACACGAGGCCGCTCACCACTGCCCTGGTCGTAGACTCCCCCACTGCGCTAGCTCCGCTTTTGGTCTGAAGGCCACGCAGGCAACCGATTGCCGCCACGACGATCCCGAAGACGAACGATTTGCCGAGCCCACCGATCATATCGCCGACTGTCACTGCGGTCTGCACCTGATTCATGTAGGTCACGAGCGGAAAACCCAGCGAGAGCATGACGACCGCCCCGCCGATGAGCCCGAATACACCAGCAAATATCGCGAGCAGCGGCGTCATGGCCACTGCGGCAATCACCCGAGGCACGACCAGAAATCCGACCGGCTCCAATCCCATTGTCGTAAGGGCGTCGAGCTCCTCGCTCACTTTCATTGTCCCGAGTTCCGCGGCGAAGGCGGAGCCCGAACGTCCGGCCAGGATAATCGCGGTCAATAGCGGGCCAAGTTCACGCAGTATGGAGAGGCCGATCAAATTGGCGACATAGAGGTCGGCTCCGAATTGGCGCATCGGGATGGCGGCCTGGAAGGCCATGATCAGTCCCAAGAGAAATCCCAGGAGTGCGACGATCGGCAGCGCGTTGACTCCTGCAAGCTCCGCCGTCAACCACGCGTCGCGCCAACGAACGAGGCCGGGATGCCGAAGCGCTCGTCCCAAGGCCGCACAGAGTTCACCCACGAATGCGATCAAGACCACGATATCGTTCCCCAGCGCAACCGTCGCACGGCCGATCTGTTCTATCGGCGTGGCTGCCGGCGTAGCTGGTTCTGGGCTCTGACCGTCCGACCGTCCGTAGAGGTCGAGCAGTGCCTGATAGGCGGGATCGAGAGATCGGATTTCGAAGGATCCATGTCCACGTCTCTGACGGCGGTGGAGTTCCAGCAGGAGGGCCGCACCAGCTCCATCGCAATAGGTCAGCCGCGCGGCATCGACGATCACGCGACGCGGATTTGCCAGTTGCAGGCTGTGCAGCGCAGTCCGCCAGGCCAGGCCGGTCGTCTTAGAATCCAGCGGACCGATGATGGAAAAGACGAGTCCCTCTTCGGAGGGAAGATGCACGTGGAGGACGGACTCTGCCGTGTCTGAGGATTTCATCGAAGAGCAAGCCTCTATCGTCCCAATTCTTGCGTCTCCTATATGAAAGCCCTGTCATGGTAGCAGATTTGAGTGAATGAAATAAGACTGTGCTAGCGGGCATTGGGCGACAAGCGCAGGAGGCAATCTCAGACCCACCATTCGTCAAGGACGTGACACTCCGACCTACGGCTTGCTACCAGGAGGCGGAGCTGAGAGTGGGATATCGGCTTCGAACGGAATGACCTCGTGCGGAGTGGCTGCTCATCGAGATGTGTGGGTTCGAATTACCCAGATTGACTGCCCTTTAGGCTTTAACTATAGTGCGACTATGGCACTACATCGAGCCACTGTCTTGTCCCTTACTATCCGGTGTCTGCTTTTCTCATGGCTCTGCTTCGGTGGGCTGGAACTTCTTGAGCAGCTCAACGTTATGCAGGAGGTTGAGGATCAAGACGAAGTGGCGCTGGCACAAGTGGGCTCGGGATTGAAATCAGAGGTTACGGGTCCCGACGACACCGTCAGTGCCCCTGTTGCCAATCAGGCAGCCGAATCGATTGCCTGGCTGTCCTTCGCCACCGCTCACCAGTTTGTCCGGTTGATGGTCCATAGCCCTCCCTCCCTACGTCTCCACCAACAACTCTCCGTGTATCGAATCTGATCGTTCTTCCATTTCATCGCTGAGCGCGAGGGTGCTTTGATTTCGCGCGGGGGGTCAGGCGCCCCGTGCGTGCATTCTTTGTCCGCCGCTGGCGCTCTCGCTGGACACGCGTCTGTATCTTCGTGTCACTGGCCAGACCGGAAGGCATGGACAGGTATCTATGCCAATGCGCTCGAAAGAAGGATGAAGATGATGGGAAAGACGGTGGAGTATCAGGGATATACCATTCAGTCCACTCCACATTATGAAACAGACTGGAAGAAATGGCGGCTGTGCATCGTAGTCTCTGCGGAAAATTTCCTCGGCGTGCGAACGCGCGAGTTTTCATCTGGGATTCTGTACACGACGGAGCAAGAAGCTGATATCCACGGGATTGCCTTCGGGCAACGTCTCATTGATGGGAAGGTGATAGGACGGTCCGTCGCGGATATGAAGATGACGGATCGCCGGGTGATGCAGCGTCTCCATGTGCAGTTCCGTACTTCGTTTTCGGATTTCAGAAATCGAGAGGGAGTCGGGACCATGCTTGACCTGTCTCTGGGTGGGTGCCGTATTGAAAGCCCGCTCATTGTCGAGCTGGGTGTGTCGTTGGAGTTGCGGATCCATGCGCCAGACATCCAATGGCCACTGATGGTCAACGCGGCCAGCGTGCAGTGGGTGAGTGGCCAGACAGTTGGGCTGGCCTTCTTTTGGATCTCAGATGCCGAGAAGCAACGTTTAGACCGGATCATCAACGATCTGATGCAGGATTAGCCGTGGGTGTGCCACGGTCGTGACATATCAGGAATCCCAGTGACAAAAATCTCGAAGCCGATCTATTGGTGACTGGCAATGGAGACTCGCAAATTCACGCTTCATACTCTTTCTCAGTTCGTCCACCACCATTTGCTCTGGTTGTTGATCAGCGCCTATGCCATCGCCGCCGTCTTTCCGTCGGCTGGCTTACAGATTAGGAGCCTCACTTTCGGCGAGATCACAATGTTCAATACAACAATCCCTGTGTCGTTGCTCCTGCTTCTCCTCGCCACGCTCATGTTTAACGCAGGATTGGGCGTGAAAACGTCGCAGTTACAATCGCTCATGCAAAAAGGCCGGGTGATTGTGGCCGGACTCGCGGCCAATCTGGTCATCCCCCTGCTCTATATTTTTGGCGTCACCCTGGTCATGCGTCTGTGGTATGAGCCGGACGAAGCACAGCATATCCTAGTCGGTCTGGCATTGGTCGTCGCCATGCCAATTGCCGGCGCGTCAACCGCGTGGGCGCAGAACTCCAATGGAAATTTGTCACTGAGTTTGGGATTGGTCCTGTCCTCAACCGTGCTGAGCCCGATCATGACACCAGTGGCGCTGCAGATGTTCGGGGAGATGGCATCGGATGAATATGAAACGGTCCTGCAAGACCTCGCCGCCTACGGATCGGGAACGTTCCTGGGCCTCTGGATCGTACTGCCATCACTGCTGGGCCTTGGTCTGCGACTCGCCGTTCCTGAGGCTCAGCTCACCGGCCTCATGCCGTTCATCAAACTCCTTAACTGCATCGTGCTATTGCTGTTGAATTATTCAAATGGGTCAGTCTCCCTTCCCCAGGCAATGGCGGACCGCGATGTCGACTTTTTGGCGGTGACGCTAGGAATCACCACGGGCCTCTGCGTCACGGCCTTTGCCTCCGGTTCTGGGCTGAGCCGCCTGTTTAAGGTTGATCAGGCTGACCGGGTCTCGCTCATGTACGGACTGGGGATGAATAACAACGGGACTGGTTTGGTTCTGGCGTCTCTGGCCCTGTCTTCCTATCCGCGTGTCATGGTGCCAATCATTTTCTATAACCTGGTTCAGCACCTTGTGGCAGGAACCGTGCACGCGATGACAGATAGGAGCGCGGCTATTCGAAAGTTGGAAAGGAAATAACCGCCATGCTCTCGGCATCGAACTGGTTTTTTTGGGCCCTTCTGTCGGCGGTCTTTGCGGCGCTCACTGCCATCTTCGCCAAAGT
Organism: Nitrospiraceae bacterium; assembly: GCA_035607135.1. Classification (GTDB taxonomy): domain Bacteria; phylum Nitrospirota; class Nitrospiria; order Nitrospirales; family Nitrospiraceae; genus Palsa-1315. Next base: position 1,912 of record DATNCR010000205.1, on the reverse strand, counting down.
TGGACTTGAAGCCGTGAACTCCGATCTTGCGACTCTCATCCGGACATTTGTGATCATGGTCGTGCTCACTGGGTTTGTGCTCATGACCGGAAAATGGAGCAATCCCTTCGACCTGCCGTCAAGGACGTGGCTATGTCTTGTGCTTTCAGGATTGGCGACTGGTGCGTCGTGGGTCTGCTACTTCCGAGCCCTGAAGATTGGTGAGGTGTCAAAGGTGGCCCCCGTAGACAAATTAAGCATCGTGCTCGTAGCGATATTCGCGTTTGCCTTTCTGAATGAGCGGCCGTCTGTCCGTGAGTGGGTTGGCATTCTTATGGTGGCAGGGGGCGCGCTTGTTCTAGGGTTAAAGAGATGAATTGTCTAGACTTGCGCCTTCTTCAGTTGATGGTTATCTCTGTGCCCACTCCTTCCAATCACTGACCGTCGCTCTCGTCATCGGCTCCGTGGCGATGCGAAGCCAGTTAGCCTTTCGCTTTGACATGTCACGTTGTACCGCTTTCATTGTCTTCTGGCTTCCCAGGTGAACGTTGGCCGTTTCCCATCCCATGGCATACAGCAGACGGTTCTCATCCCGCTTCTTCGGTAACGCGGTCAGGTCAATGCGAGAGCAATACGGAGCCAACCGCCGAACAAGCCAGGTGTTCTGCACGTGGACAAACGGATCACGGCTCCGAACCGCCTGATCGACGAGCGATTGATACATAATGGTGTGGAGTCCCTGCCCATCCTTTGCCCAGAGACAGGCCGAAGGGACTAGGACTTTGGCTTCCCGTGCAATTTTCCCTCCGTGCCACTCAGCGAGCGCCACGTACCGGGGACGCCCGAGGCTTCCTATGCCTGACACGCGACGCCGCAAACTATAGGACGGCGTTGGTTCAGGCATGAGATGGTCAAGTGCGGCTCGTGCACTTGCGGAAATGGAGCCTTTCACTATGGGAAGGGTTTGTATCGTGCGCCAGAACCGAACGGGGTCCCGGAATTTGCTGGTTGCGATGTCCACAAGCCATCGATGGTGCTCATCCAGAACGATCGGTCGACCCTCCGCCTTCAACCCTTCCCTATATCCTGTGAGGATGGCATCACACGCATCCTTCGGCTTAATCGACAGGTGGTCGGCACTGGCTGCCAACTTCGCACTGACTGCCAAACGGACGAGGTCGTTCGTGTAAGGAAGGGGATAGGCTTCATCAAAATCATTGATGCCCCAGATCAAGCGTCCTTCAGCGTCTCGCCACGTCCCGAAGTTATCGACATGGAGATCGCTGACGGCCAGCACGACTGGTGCTCGTGCCACGTCGGCGCATAGTTCTGGCCACAACTGCATCCATCGGAAAAAGGTGGCTCGGAGAAAGGAGAACACATCCCGTTTCATCAAGAGATGTTTGAGCGCGAGATCGGCCTTGACCAAAGATGTGTGCTTCGCCAGCCAAGTCTCGTACTCTCGATTGGCTATCGTAATCGTTCGCTGCATCTCGGGAGTGTATCCGAAAAGCTGAATGACACTCCACACCAGGAACAGGGCATACGCAATCCCATGGAGCCGCATCGTACAAACGCTGATAAGGAAGTGTGGTCCTGAGAGTCAGGGGGGGTTAACAATCACGCCGAGGGGACCGAGATTCCTGTTGATGACCGGTTCACCGAGCTGCCTCAGAACTTCACCGTCAACCACCCCATGACCCGGCTGCCGATCGTGTCGCCCAACGGATGTTCCTTGTGCCTATCGTTCAACGCATTGAAGGCAGTCACGGCGACTTCCGCCTCTCGACGATATTCTGTGACACTCACTTCCTGCCAAAATCGAAAGGCTCCACGGAGATTCACGAGGGTGTAGCTGTCGATGAACCGAGAGGGTACGGCATTTCCGAACAAGGGGGCATTGTTAAAATCACCGTCAATACGAAAGCTGGTA
>DATNCR010000203.1:0-6670 GCA_035607135.1 Nitrospiraceae bacterium | reverse complement strand
CCGATCGTGACTATCACCATCGGGATTCGGAACACACCAGACAGTTGGCGTGATTACTTCTATTGGAATATGGAATTGGATGCCGACCCCGCAGATACATAACGCTCAGTTGTGACATTCTCTGTCTGACTGTCGCCGTTTTCTCTCACCTACTCTCTCGTTCCTTAATCATCCGTCAAGATTCAACTCGACCTGCCTATTCATCTCGATCCAACCGAACTATCAAACTCAGTCCGAACATAAGACGGGCGGTTTACGCTGCAAAACAGGGTGTTGTATGATACGTCCGGTTATCGAATTGGGAGGAACTACCATGGCTGCAAATTCTGGCTTTCCCTTGTCTCTCGATGTCAGAGGGTACCCGGTGCTTGTGCTCGGGGGAGACGAAGAGGCCGCGGAGAAGACCCAGCGATTGTTAGAGGCCGGGGCAAAAGTGATCGTTGTGGCGCCGACGCTCCACGACATACTCAAAGATTTGGCCGCATCGGCAAAAGTCCTCCACCGTGGCCGTCATTTTCGTGATAGTGATCTGGAAAGCGCGATTCTGGTCATGAACATGGTTCGTGGGGACAAGGAATTTTCCCGAGCGCTGTTTGCCAAGGCGCGGGAGAAGAAGGTCTTATTGTGGTCGGTGGATCAGCCGGAAGCGTCGACGGTCACGATGCCCGCGGTGGTGGCCTGCGGCCATTTGCGTGTGGCCATCAGCACAAGCGGGGTCGCCCCGGCTTTGTCGGGCTTTATGAAGGAAGATATGGAAAAGATCTTCGGTGAGGAATTTGCTGCGTTTGTCGATTGGCTGGGAGAACTCCGGGAGCACACCAAGGCGACTGAGCCGGATTTCGAGAAGCGGCGTGCATTGTTGCGTGAAGCGTTGGATGGGTTCCGCTTGTTGGGCAAGGTCCAGTATCCGAAGGTCTGGCTGGATGAGCGTGCAAAGCTGACTGTGGTACCAGGCGTGAAGGGTGAAGCGTAAGCGGTGAAGCAGCCTCAAGACGGATGGCGGATGGTCACAATTTAGCGAAGGAGCATGACGACAACATGGTCTTATTGGAATTCAGCATGTCGCCATTAGGCAAGGGCGAAAGCGTGGGCAAGTATGTGTCGCGTTCGCTCGACATTATCGATAAAAGCGGAGTGGACTACCGGTTAAACCCGATGGGGACAGTGCTGGAAGGGGAATGGGATGACGTATTGGGCGTCGTCAAACAGTGTTATGACCGGATGAAAAAAGATTGCGGCCGCATCTCCTGTACGATCAAAGTCGACTATCGGAAAGGCCATACAGGGCGTCTACAGAGCAAGGTTGCAAGTGTCGAAAGAACGCTCAAGCGATCCATCAAACATTAGCAAGATGCTGAAAAAGACATCCAACGTCGTTCTCAGTTCGTTAAAATCCTCAACGTACCCCAGAGGGTACGCCTCCGGTTTTAACTCGCCTGCGGCCTAGCTGGATGTCTTTTTGAGCATCCTGCGGGACTGCCAGACATGCGAACCGTCGAATGAATTTCTCGCTGCACTGAATACCCTATCATCTTGCTGGCACATTGAAACAATCTGAAGCGCCATCATCCTATTCATTGAATCGCCATCCTCTTCCAACTCGAGCCTATCTCTTGGGCCGTTCATGTTCGTGTTTCTAAATCTCCTGCGGCAATCCTGCTAAGTCTCTCCTTCTGTCGTGTGACGGTGAATTATCCTACGCTCACAAGTCAGAATCGACTGACAAATCTGTGAAATGTAGGAAATGTAATACACATCATATAATTATTTCATAAATTATTGTATTCGGATTTGAAAGTAATAGGGAGCCTATATATACTAGCGCCATGAAGACTGATGTGTGGCTTTCTTGAAAGTGTGTCATCGATGATATTAAGCAGAGTCGGAACAATCGATGGTCGTTTAACCCACTCATCTCCGTATCTCGACAGCCAGCGGACATTGCCATCCGCAGGCCTATGACCCCCCACCATATCCGATGAACAGCGGGATGCCGGATGAGGTTGTACCCAAGACGGAGTCTGGCCTTGAGCTCTTGCCCAAGGACCGCACGATCCTCGAGCGAGAGTTTATGGAGTTTCGCCCGTTCGGATTGGACGAGAAAGGACACACGATCAGAGATTTGAGTGGGATGAGTATCAAGGCGGTCGTCGTCTATCTGGAAAAGTCGCAGGCTCTTGCGGGAGGAGTCCCAGCCGGAACCCAGGCGGTAGAGGAACTGTGCCAGCTGTTAAATCAGCGCATGAAAGACCCTGTCTATCACGTGACCCCGAAGCTGTTGAAGAATGCGTGGAATAGCTACTCGTATGAGTTCACGGCCTATTTGTATGAGTTCTGCGAGCGCCTGTCCGGCAATCCTCAACTTGTGTTTCAGGGTGGGATGGAGAAGGCGTCTTCGGTCATGCAGGTGCTCGCCAGGCCCTTTTCACTGGCACAGATCTACGGGATGTTTCCTTACTTCGGCAATAAGTTCGCCTCCGGCTCGGTCAAGTTTCGAGTGGTCGAGGTGACGCCGACCTCGGCGACGTTGGCGATGAAATTTTCCGGCCGTACGCTTCAGCAGTTCGGCCCCTATCGTAGGCGGTGTGCTCATCTGATGTGTCAGGCTGCTCAAGGCATTATGGCTGCGGTACCTGTTCGCGTCCATGGCCTGCCACCGGCCACTCTGACGGATCTGTCCTGCATCGCGAATGACGACGAATGGTGTCAATGGACCATTCGATGGCAAGCAGAGAGACAGGGTACATGGCGCGAGAGGATTTGGCAGATGGCGGTAGGAAAGGGAGGGGAGCGGCGACCTTCTTCGCACGAACAGCCTCAAGCTGTTGGTGCCAAAGGCACTGCTGGAGATCGCGAGAGGGAGATTGCGCAAATCCGAGCACTGACCGGTGCCACGCCGATACAACGGCATGTGACATGGTCGATCAGCGGTGCACTAGCCGGTCTGATGTTGGCCGTGGGATTTCGCGTGATGAATCCTTTGGCGAGCTTGGGCGAAGTCGTTCTGCTCGGATTGACGCCCATGCTGGTGGCAGGGATATTGATCAACCGCAATCTTCGTCTGGAGAGCCAACAACGCGAGGCGCTGATTCAGGAGCAGATTACGTTCGTGGAGTCACGGCATGAGGAATTGCGAGAAGCGTACCTGGCGCAAGAGCTGACGCGCGTCGAACTGCGCAGGAAGGTGGTCCAGTTGACGGCCCTCCAGCGAGCCGGATTGCTGTTCAGTTCGACGTTGGACCGAGAGGCGCTGATGCAGAAAGTGTTGGAGGCTCTGACCAGCGACCTCCAATACGATCGGGCGATGATCTCGTTCTTCGACCCGGTTCGCCAGGTCGTCATGGATACGCGGGTGCTCGGCGTGTCACCTGAGATCCAGGCGTTTGTCCGTACGCGTGAAATTCCCGTCACCGATCCTATGAGCCCGGAAGGCATCGTGCTGTTACAGGGCCAGCCATTGTTGGTTGGGGACGTGCAGGCGGTATGGGATCGCCTGCATCCGTTGAACCAACGGTTCGCCCTGCTGACGCAGACCAAGGCCTGGGTCGCCGTTCCGTTGAAAGTGAAAGACCGGGTGTTGGGAAGCCTGATGGTTGATCGGATACAGGCGCACAGCCTGACCCAGGATGATCTTGAGTTGATGATGACGGTGGCCCATCAAGTCGCGATCGCCCTGGATAACGCTTCTGCGTATGAACAGATTGAGGACCTGAACATGGGACTCGAAGTCAAAGTGCGTGAACGCACATTTGAGCTGGAGCAGGCGGATCGCTTGCGTTCTCAATTCCTCTCGCTTGTCTCGCATGAGCTCAAGACCCCGCTGACCTCGATCAAGGGGTTCTTGCAGAACCTGCTCGATGGGTTGACGGGGCCACTCAATGAAAAACAGCAGCGGTATTTGTCACGCATGTTGGACAATTCTGACCGGTTAATCCGGATGATTGAGGCCTTGTTGGATCGTACGAGGATTCAATCCGGGAGGTTGGATCTCGTTCCCTGCGAGATTGACTTGGGGCATTGTGTGGCCGATGCGGTCGAGCAATTGCGCCTCTTGGCCCAGGCCAAACAGCAGACATTGGAGGCGGTCACTCCATCTCCTCCATTGATGGTGTGGGCGGATCGCGATCGTCTGATCCAGATCGTGACAAATTTGGCCCAGAATGCCGTGAAGTTTACCCCGGAGGGCGGCAGCATTATCGTGACGGTGAGGCAGGAGAACCAGACACTCGCCGGGGTTTCCGTGCGCGATACCGGGCCGGGAATTCCGGCGGAGTTCCTTGATCAGATATTTGATCCGTTCTTTCGAGCCAAGCAGGTCCGGAGTGGAATAAAAGGGCTGGGTTTGGGTCTGTCGATCGTGCGGACTTTGGTGGAGTTACAAGGTGGGACCATCACCGCGCGAAGCGAGCCGGGGCAGGGGGCGGAGTTGTCCTTCACGATTCCGTTGCTTCCCACGATCGCGTTGCCGCGCGGTAGTGCATCGGTTGAAGCGCCTCGCATCTTGGTCGTCGAAGATGATCCGGAAATTCGTGAGTTCTTACAGGATCGTTTGCGAGCCATGGGGTATCGGGTCCAGTCGGCGCTTGACGGAGTTCAAGCGGTGGAAGTCATGCGGGGTGAACGGTTCCAGGGCATGATTTTGGACGTGGGTATCCCCTCTAGGGACGGGATGGACGTGCTTCGACAAATTCGAACGTGGGATCAGCAGGTCCCGATTGTGATGGTCGCGGAGTCAGATGCCAAAGAGTCAGCGGTTCGCGCGATCGGCATGGGTGCGCAGGCCTATATGTTGAAGCCGTTTGATGTCGACGAGTTGCAACGGGTTGCCGACTATTGGTTTCGGACTTTCGAGCGGCCGTCATCGGAGTCTGCGGGAGAATCGAGCCCGCCCGGGTCGGTGAGATGAGGAGAAATAGGGCCGCGAGTGTCGTCGGCAGGTGTTGGGACCGGTCTGATCCGGCTCTTCAGCTGTGGATTCCGTGGATCTGTGTATTGTCGCTGTGTGTGGCCTGCATCCCTGGGATGGCCTCGGCACAGGCACCCCGTATTCAAGGGCAGGGAGCCGCTGCGTCCGCGATGAGCAATGCGTTTGCCGCCCAAGCCGACGACCCTTCGGCGCTGCACTACAATCCGGCAGGAATGACGCAGTTGCAGGGACTTCAGCTCATGGCAGGAGCCATGATTTCTGGAGGGGTAACGAACTTCACCAGTCCGACAGGCGTGACGGCAACGGGTGATCGGAACGGGAGTGCGGCGTGGCCTCCTCCCGCACATACATACATCACGGCGAATTTGAAGGATCTCGGGTTGACGGCCCTGGGAGACCTCTCTGCCGGAATTGGTCTGACTGTACCCTTCGGCTCACTGACTCGCTGGCCGAACGATGGGCCGTTCAGAACGGCGGCGACGTTCGGTACGCTACCGCTTCTGGATATCAAACCGACCCTCGCCTACAAGGCAACGGAGAACCTTTCTCTCGGACTGGGCGCGGATATTTATACGTTCAGCGGACTTGTCGGCGAGGGGCATATTGAGAAGCAGTCTGTTTGGCCAGGGGGCCTCGGGATTCCAGCCGGATCGAAGGTAGAGCTGTCCGGCAAAGACACCGCGGCTGGTTTCAACGCCAGCCTGTTGTATACAGCATTGCGCAATGAGGATGGGAAGCCACTGGCCAACATCGGTATCGTCTACCGCAGCCAATCGACCTTGCACCTGAGCGGTGCATTATTGGCGAATGGAGCCCCAGTGTCTGATGCGAGAGCCACCCTGGTCTTACCGCAAGTCATCACTGGAGCGATCGCGATCTGGCCGGTTCGGACGAACGAACGGGAATGGAAATTGGAGATGGACATCGACTATGTCGGATGGAAGTCCGTTCGGAATCTTGATCTCACGTTGGCGAACGGTGTGACGATCGCGCACCCGCAGAATTGGCGGAGTACCTATGCGGTGATGCTTGGAACCGAATACAAGTGGTTGTCGCTTGGATCGCTTCCGAACTGGGTGGTGGCGCTGCGGGCCGGCTATACCAACCAGCAAAATCAGATGCCGGATGTGACCTATGATCCGGGGATTCCCTCTTCTGATCTCCACGTCGTGGGGGGAGGGCTTGGGTTGTTGTGCAAGGAGCAGGGGTCGTTTCTGGGCCTGATACGATGCGGAGAACTCGGTGTGGGCTCGCTGAAACCCAAAGCGATCGGAGTCGATCTCTCGCTTCAAGCGGGGATCTACGAGGACCGTACGGTATCCGGTAATCGTAACCGAACTGTCGATGGAACATACGAAACGACATTGTATAACGGCAGTGCGACGATTCGAGTCATGTATTAATAGGATGTGCGATATACGCGAGAGGGTCGCGCATCAGGCGGATTCATACAAGCGTGGAACGCGGGAGCCTATTCCACAGAGGACTTCATAGGGGATTGTGCCGATCCAGCTGGCGACCTCATCAGCCCAAATAGATTCCTGTCCCTGTTGACCGATCAGGGTGGCGGTCTCACCCACCTGTACCGGTCCGAGATCTGTCACATCCACCATGATCATATCCATGCACACCAGCCCCACGATCGGGGCGCGGCGTCCCTGAATCAAGACCGATCCTCGATGAGAGACTTGCCGGCTATAGCCGTCGGCATAACCGATCGGCAGCACCGCGATGCGCGTCGCT
>DATNCR010000195.1:0-10195 GCA_035607135.1 Nitrospiraceae bacterium | reverse complement strand
CAAGCTTCTCGGAAGACACTCGATCCAACGGCTCGCCGGATCCCGACTACATCAGCTCAGCCGCCGACTGGCACAAAAGGGAGTGGTGGCGGTGGTCATGATCCGCCTCGTGCCGGTCGCACCTTTCACGATCGTCAACCTTATCGCGGGAGCCTCCCATATTCGCTTCCGTGATTTTGCCTTCGGCACCGTGCTGGGAGAATTGCCAGGGCTGTTAGCCATTTCGATCTTTGTCAATCAAATCAGCGATACCATCAGATATCCCACTGCCACGAGCATCGGTATGCTCGCCGTGATTGCCCTACTCCTCTTTCTTGGAAGCATCGGCCTATGGAGGTGGTTGAATAAACGTACCCCTTCGACACATCCCCTCACGAAGTGAGCAAGCGAGTTATGCGCCTGGATCTTGCCACATACAACATCCACTCCTGTATCGGCGGAGACAGGCGCTATGACCCGGAAAGAATCCTCGGCGTGATCCAAGAGCTCAACGTCGATATCATCGCGCTGCAAGAAGTGGATTCCCGTGAACATCGAGGTCTTGAGTTGATGCATTGGCTCGCGCACGAAACTGGTTTGCACGCGATCCCTGGCCCGACCTTGCTTCGACAAACGGGGAAGTACGGAAATGCGTTGCTGCTCCGGTGTGACGCCCTCAGAGTGAGACTCATCGATCTCACGGTGCTGAAGAATGAACCGCGCGGAGCCATCGACGTCGACGTGAACTGCGATGGACATGTCCTTCAATTGATCGCCACTCATCTCGGATTAGGTCCGGCCGAGCGGCGGGAACAGGTGCAACGGGTCCTTGAGGGTTTCGGGACGAAGGACTGTGTGTTGATGGGCGATCTGAATGAGTGGTTTGTGTGGGGACGTTCGCTTCTATGGATTCAGGCCATGTTCGGTCACGCTCAGCACCTCGCAACCTTTCCTGCCAGATGGCCCATCTTCGCTCTCGACCGCATATGTGTCAGACCCCCGCACGCTGTGACGCAGCTCACGGTGCACAAAAGCCTCTTGGCTCGCCAAGCCTCCGATCATTTGCCGTTAAAAGCGGTCCTCGAGTTGTAAGGGGAGGTGTCAATCCATCTACGAAAGTTGTCGCGGAAACTCATAACGATGCAGCAAGCGTTTACTTCGTCGGAGGTAACGGTCCTGCCCATTGTCCCTTAATTGTCGTGACCTCTCCTCTGCACTGGTCAGTATTTTTATCATCGACCCTGAGGGTATCACCGTCCAATTCAACCTCAACGATATGGGCTTTCAGGCCAAGTGATCTGCGATACCAGTACAATCCCGGCGCCGTTGGCGCTTGAGTGGTCCAAGTAGATGTGGGAAATCCCTCCAGATACTGGCCGGCCTTCGTTGTTGTACCGGCACGCGGAATCTTGGCCTCTTCGTCAGCGCTCATTTCTTCAGTGCTTCCGGGTCGTGACCGAGCGAAACCGTGAACACGTCCTTCAACAGTGTGACCGGGAGCCTAAGCACCGTCGAAGTGCCCTCACTTTGAAACCAGTAGATGCCTTTATGACCGGAGGGCCGGGAAACGGCGATGGATCGGGCGGCTGAGGAGGAGTAGGCCTGGGATCCGGGCCGGGAAATGGCGATGGGTCCGGGGGCAACGGCGGGTCAGGGTTGGGATTCGGTCTTGGCAACAATTGGTACGGGTAACCCATCGTCAGCTCGCCATGCGTGCCGGCATGTCACAATATCTTGATTACCATCGAGTAAGACCTTCGTCGCCTGCGACATCTCGTGTGCTATGGCTCGATCTATTCTAGCGCTTCCCTCTGCATTCCTTATGGGCGCAGGAACAGGAAGCACCTATTTTTGCCTCTCGGCAATTATTCGAACAAAATTCTTTCCCCGGTTCGGCCGCACAGCTACATCGCGGATTCGCACATGGTTTTTCCGCCATAGTAAGCCCCTCCCTCCCAGTTGGTGCAGCACTGCCAACTAACAAGGCTACTTGAATGTCGCCAGCGCATCGACATATTGCAGGCACTTCAGACCTTGTCTTGCCATGCCCCGGCCTCGTGACATCGTGTTTCGATGAACGCCTTGAATCGTTCCAGATCTCCCTGCACGCGTAACGACAATGCGTCCCATGCATCTCCAACATTGTTGACGACCCACCCCGTGGTTCTTCCAACCCGCAGGAGAATCTTCGACTCTGCGTCCGAAAGCGGATGGAACGTCACCATAGCCCCATGGAGGGCACCATCTCGACTCGTCCAGGCAATGCGCTTGTCAGGCGTTTGCTCGATGATCTTGACCACCCACTCATTTTCCTGTCCTGCGACCTCGGCTTTCCAATGCAGGCGCTTGGCATCCATCTGCGTGACCTGCTTTACCCCCTCCATGAATTTCGGGAATTCATCAAATCGGATCCATCGATTGTAGGCGATCCGTACCGGCACGTTGACGTCAATGGACCTGACAATGGTGGTCATCGCTCCTCCTCATCATGCTGTTGGCTTGAAAGGGATAGCCGCCTCATCACAGAAGGCACGATACGATTCTTGACGCATCTCCAGAACTAGGAAAACTCCTAGTTTGTATGAGGGGCCAGCAGGAAAGACGGCCCTCATTGGGAGGATGTCGCCCCGAACTCTCTCGCCCAAAAAACGAAAAATCCATGCCGACCTGGTGTGGGGGTACCGCCGTTGTGATCGCTGAAGATGCCGAAATTATAGCTGTAGTTGATTTCAATCTGTGAATTCCATGGAGCTCCACTCACGATACCACCGCTGAGCGCCGGCAGAGAATCCATCTGGGTTCGAATAGTCCCGTTAGGTTGGAATCGCGCTTCCTCGACGATGCCCCAGGAGCCGCGAATGTAGGGATACATGAAAAAGAAGCTCTCATACCGGTATTCGACATGGGCGATACCATATCGTCTCGGAGCGAGTTCATTGAAAGCGACGCTCGGGAGCATGGGAAGGGCCAGGGCTTCCCATTCATAGCCGGTCGGCCGGCCCGGCAAACGAAAGGTAGAGAAACGATCGAGATTTTGGCCGATTCCCGCATAAAACGAGGTAATCAGTCGATGCCGCTCGCTGTCTAGGAATGGGACGCCGCTGGCGGTGACGGCAAACACACTGCCCATGAAATACTCGCGTTCTTTATTCACATCCGGACGCCCAAAGATTCCACCGCCCCACTGGCCCCACCGTGCACGCTCTCCATAGAAGAAGTCGCCGCCAAAGGCATAGCCGCGGTGCGGCAACTCCATCAAGTTCCGTTCCAACGCATCTCTGCGTAACCGTGCATGTACACGTCCCTCGTATGTATCAGTCGGTACGATAAAGTCCGGCGAGGTGTGCTGGCCACGGCTGAACCATCGATAGCCTGGCTCATATGTCAGGGACATCTCCAATGCATTGTCTTGGTGGCCGGGCGACATGAGCGTTCGATAGGCCAAGCCGAATCCCCCAAACACATAGTTCCATTCGACTTCCACATCCGGGATGATCTGACCTTCAACGTATTCGGAACGGCCGAGCGGAATAATCATATTGTTGAACGTGAACCGAAGCTCCCAGCCGCTGGACGAACTCGACCCCACATTCATCGTCACATCATTCACCGCTCCCGAGAAGGTTCCACGAAATCGTCGCCTCTCGTCATCCGAGTTCCGCCAGACATACAATGCGCCGAACGGGAGTATCTGGTAAAAGCTCGGACCGTCATGCAGGTACTGCACCCCGAAACTGGCGGCTGTCACAGACTTCCTGTCTCTAGAGCGCACCGTCACTGGTTCCCCAAATACTTCCGTCTTGAATGGTTCACCTGCAAGCGGAGTTGCTGGTTCTTTTTCTTCGGCATTGGCGGGTAGAGTCAGCGAGAGGCCGCACAACACACAGAGCGCAATCGAAGAAAGTACGGTGGCCAACTTCATACGTCACATTGAAGGGCCTGGCAGTTCATCGCAGTCCTGGGAACCAAACGATGGTTCAGGTTTGCAATTATTCCAGCAAGACAGAGGAACTCGGGATGATCCCAGTCCGCATGGATCATGACTTAGCCATTCCGTGAACGAATAGGTTCGCCATTTCCCGCCGGTCTCTTCGGTCCATATGTTCTTGGCTGAACACAAATTATCATTGGTATGAGCGTCGACACCTCTAGGGTAATCACTAGTTATCTGCCTTGCAGCCCCACATTACTTTATGATCCTCAGCGGCAAGGGATATCTCCCCATCACCAGAGGTAAGCTCACGCTCAAATTTTAGGCATCAAAGCATTGTTCAGAAAGGAGTTTATGATGGGCAAGTATGGCAAGGGCGCGCAGCGATCGGTCAAGCGGACGATGCATAAACTCAAGACCGGCAGTTTAAAGAGCGGGAAACGTGGCAGGCGAGTCAAGAGCAGAAAACAAGCCGTTGCGATTGGACTGTCGGAAGCCCGGCGAAAAGGCGCCAAGGTACCAGCCAAGTGACTTGATAACCAGCGGTGTTATTCTGGTTCGGTGTCATTGGCGCAATAGCCGACGCAGAAGCTGATAAAAGATATAGCGGGGGTCAGGCGATATGTCTGACCCCCCTGCACATTGCTAGCGGGTCTTTGAGAAATCTTCCGAGGCTCTTTGTTCCTCCTGTCTACGTGCAGCCTTCTCTGGCGCGTTATCTGCCGGTGCATGCATGGACCTGGTCCTCTCGATCGTGTCGCTCTGAGGCTGCTGCTGGACGGGCACTCGGCCAGTGGCGCTGGCGGTTCCCTCCAACAAGACATCGGCGACGAGCGCGTCTTTCGTTGACGAGACTTGGCCGGCTTCCTGGCGTCCCATCAGCAGATCCATGGCCAACCCTCCGGACTTATGCTGGCCGCTGAGTGCAGTCTTCATATTGCCGATCCGCCGCGCCAAGTCGATCGTGGCGGCTTGCCGCAAACGTGGCCCCAATTCAGCATCGACCATTTGCCAGTACCCAGCCTTCACCTCATCCAACGCGATCTTGGTTTCATTGGCCATTTGGAGATCGGGGATCGTGATCACATTACCCTCATGCTCCAGTCGCGGTGTGCCCCAATAATATAGAGTGCCGCTCACAGCACCGCTGGTTTCCACAGAGAAAAGAGAGCGGCCACTGACATCGGAGGCCATTACACGTTCGATTGTCAGTGAATTGCTGAACGTCGTCGCGAGCTTCATCTCTTGATGGAAGAGTTTGTCTTGCAGTTGTTGCGTCAGCACGGCATAGGGCACCGGCACAGTGAGGAGAACTTTGTATGACTGTCCCTCCTGTGTCGCAACAGCCGTGTTATCCATATGAACCTTTAACGGAGCCGTGGCCGGCGACTTCTGACACGGAGTCTGGAAGAGAGCCATCGGTGTTTCCCGCGCGACACCAGTAATGGTCGTCTGATGTGCCGGCCCCTTGAACGAGCCGACGATGAAGTCTTGCGCCCGGCCGTACAAACAGAGCTGGCTATTGGCTTGCCCGACTGCCATGGGCTCTTGTAACCGATCCCAGACGAGCTGAATTGGAATGGAATAGCTTTCGACGGATTGGCTGATTTGCTTATTGATCACTTCCTGTCTGAACAGCTCGGCCAATTGATCGTTTACTGCACTGTTAAACATGTTGCATTTGCTGTCGCTCTCCGGTTTTAAAGTAATGGACATTTGTGAATTGTCCATCATGACAAAAAGCCCCTGGTCCTGCTCGCGCAGCATGAGCCGTCCTGTTCCCTCAAGCACGGGAAACAGAGGGTCGAGCCGACAGGCACGTGTGGCCCTCGATTCGATTTCTCCCCGATAGACCGCCTGATACTTCACGAGCCCGTCCTGAATGGATACCTCCGGTTGGCCCTCCCGGACAAATTGCCAGCGGTAGTCGTTCGCAAGAGGGTTTGTGAACGGTTGATCCACATCGCTGAACCGCTCAGGTACCGACGCTTGAATGGCCCGTTGCACCGGGGTGAGATCGGTAGAGAGGGTCACCGGCAGTATCGATTCAGAAGCCTGGGCTTGTTTCCCACTCGCACTCAGCGGTGCAATGGTTGGTGGGACTTTGCCTATTTGAGGCGGCGGCTGGGGCATCCGATCGGTCGTGGGAATGGTATGGCTGCAGCCGGCTACAATCAGTAACGGGAGTAGCAACGTCAACGATCTGTTGAAATATTTCATGGGCACCTCCTTATGCGATATTGTCATACCGCATATGAATTCATGTCCTACCGGGCCTGCATCGCCATTTGAGCAAAGAACGTCCCCGCGCGTTTTTTGATTTCTTCCGGCGTGAGGTTTTCTTTGCGCGTCGCCAGGTTCCATCGGTGGCCGAATGGGTCCGTCAACTGTCCACAGCGATCGCCCCAGAACATGTCCGCCACCGGCTTGTCCGCCTTGGCACCGGCTGATACAGCACGCGTATAGGCCTGATCCGCATCATCAACATACAGATAGAGATTCACGGGCGTGCCTCCCAGGCTTTGCGGACCCTGACATCCCATTTCGGGGTGTTCCTCACCCAGCATCATGATCGAATCCCCGATCTTGATTTCCGCATGCATAATGCTCTTCTCATCGGGCCCCAGGAATCGCATGCGTTCCTCTGCCCCGAACGCGCGTTTGTAAAACCCAATGGCCTTGTCAACATCCTTTGTGGTGAGAACCGGAGTGACTGCATGATAACCGGCTGGAATGGGTCGCACTGATGGACTCATCGTATGCTCCTTTTGTTACAGTCTCAGGGACTGGAAATATGGTCACTCAATCGGCATCGGCGCGGTCTAACACTCCGTTGCCAATCCTTACCTTCATTCTGGCGGTGGTGTGCAAGGCTAATACCGGGAGTGATGATCGGCGGAGTGTCAGGTGTCCCGAGACAAAGGAAGTGTGTGGAATCTTTCACATCACGTGAAGTGTTGGATTGTCTCGCCTCCTCCATTCCCTTCAGATGCCGCAGTGCTCTCACTCAAATCGGAGAACAATCTGTCCGGCACCCGCAATGCAACCAGAAAACTCGGAGGGCAAATGACTCGATGTTTCTATTACTTCGAGTTGCCACTCCGATCCGGGAATAATGTTTCTGGATCAGACAATCTGTCAGCATTAAAGGCTGGTAGCGCGCACATCAATTGACTTAGCTCTACCCCTTCCTAGGGATTCTTCCAGTGCGGTAGAACTGCTCCCCACAGTACTCTTAAATCGAGAGTGCGAGTCAGCTGGCGCCATGATCAGACCTGCCGATCTAGCCGGCGAGAAAGGTGGGAATACCGTATCGGGTTTGCAGTCCGAAGAGGTGGTGCTGCGTGAATATTTGTCCCTATGATTGCACCATATGCATCAGACCAGAATGCCGTATGGAAGGATGCGAGCAGACGGGAGAAAAGATGAGGAACACCTGTGACGGATGCGGGGAGCTCTTCGTCGCCGTTCACTACACGACGTTCTGTGTGACATGTCTCAATAGCGAACCATAACACCACGACAAGAAAGTCTCATCATGCCACGTTCAATCTGGAGAGGCGCCATCAGCTTTGGACTGGTCCACATCCCAGTGGTCTTGTCTTCTGCCGAGAACCGTAATAGCTTCGATTTGACCATGTTGGATCGGCGCAACATGAAGCCTGTCGGGTTCAAGCGATACAACAAGGACACGGAGAAAGAGGTTGCGTGGGACGACATCGTCAAAGGTTACGAATATGAAAAGGGCCGGTACGTGGTCCTGACCGAAGAGGATTTTAAACGCGCCAACGTAGAAGCCACACAAACAATCGACATCATGGCCTTTGTGAAGGCAGAAGAAGTCGCGCCCACCTATTATGAGACGCCGTACTATCTGGCCCCGGACAAACGAGGCGAGAAGGGGTATGCCCTGCTCCGTGAAACCTTGAAGGCCACCGACAAAATTGCCATTGCCACCGTCGTGATTCGTACCAGGCAGTATCTCGCGGCCCTGATCCCAAACGGCGACGTCATTGTGTTGAATACCCTCCGCTATACAAATGAGTTGAAGTTGGCGAAGGATCTCAACGTGCCCTCGGGAAATTTGAAAGCCTCCGGCGTCTCCCCACGTGAAATCGATATGGCAAAGACTCTCGTGGATGAAATGTCAGAACCGTGGAAACCGGAGCGGTACCGGGACACCTATCACGAAGATCTCATGAAACTGATCGACAAGCGGATCAAGGCAGGGAAGACAGAGGTCATTACCGAAGTCGACGAACACGAAACAGAACCGGTCAGAGGCGAAGTCATCGATTTGATGGCGCTGTTGAAACGAAGTGTTGAAGCGAAAGGTCGGTCGTCGTCCCGCTCAAAACGTTCCTCGCTCAAACAAGACCGGCATCCTCACAGAAAAAGTGCGTGACAGTCTGGTGGTGGCGCCGGTCGTTGTCACGCAGAAGCCGCACTATGTGAGTGAAACACAATGGGCCTTCAGCAATACCGGAGCAAGCGTAACTTCCGTGAGACCCCGGAACCACGCGGCTCGGCACAATCTCCCTCGGCACAACCCCAGTTCGTCATTCAACAACATGCAGCAAGCCACCTTCATTATGACTTTCGACTGGAACTGGATGGGACGTTAAAAAGCTGGGCGGTTCCGAAAGGGCCCAGCCTGGACCCCACACAGAAGCGGTTGGCCGTGCATGTGGAGGACCATCCGCTTGATTATGGGGGGTTCGAAGGAATCATTCCGCCCCACCAGTATGGCGCAGGAACGGTCTTGTTGTGGGATCGCGGATCTTGGTCTCCAGTCGGCGATCCTCTGCTGAATTATCGCCGTGGTCGATTGAAGTTCCATCTGAATGGTCAAAAGCTGCAGGGATTGTGGAACTTGGTTCGGATGGGTCCACGAAAGGGAGAACAGAAAGAAAACTGGCTACTCATCAAGGAGAAGGATGATGAAGCGCGTAGTGGGAAACACGGTAATGTGACGGAGAGTCTGACAAAAAGCGTAGCCAGCGGGCGCACCCTCGACCAGATCGCATCGAACAGTCAACAGAAGTGGCACTCGAATCGGCCGGCGGAGAAGCATTCGACACCGGCCCCCCGTCTTCGAGATAAGGGGGCACAACAATTGGCAGGAGCCCGCCGGTCATCACAGGAAGAGTGGAACCCACCGCAATTGGCGACCTTGGGGGATGAGGCTCCAAAGGGTGACGAGTGGGTGCACGAGCTCAAGTATGACGGCTATCGAATCCTCTGCCGTCTGAAGAATAAATCAGCAAAGCTCGTCACGAGAACCGGCCGCGATTGGACAAGTAAACTCCAGCAAATTGCCGAGGCGGCCGCGACATTGCCAGTCAAGAATGCGTGGCTGGACGGCGAAGTCGTCGCGCTGAAACCGGACGGCAGCATAAGCTTTCAGGCTCTCCAGAATGCGTTCGATACGCGATCGGAAACGAACCTTGTCTACTATGTATTCGACTTGTTGTATCTCAACGGATATGACACCAGACGGGTCGGACTCCTCAAACGTAAACAGGCCCTGGCGGCAATTATTCCACGCGCAGCGTCGGGATTAATTCGATATAGCGACCATATACCTGGGCGTGGCGAGGTTGTGTTCGCCGAGGCCTGCCGCAGGGGGATGGAAGGGATCGTTTCCAAGCGGACAGACGCGATCTACCTTGCCGGACGCAATCGAAATTGGATCAAGGTCAAATGCGGCCATCGCCAGGAATTCGTCGTCGGAGGTTTTACCAATCCGTTAGGCTCTCGCGTTGCCTTTGGAGCCTTGCTGCTGGGGGTCTTTGATGAGCAAAGACAATTCCGATTTGTGGGAAGAACGGGCACCGGGTTTTCCGAACGCTCACTGAAGGAGTTGCACAAGCGGTTGATTGCGCTGGAGCAGCCCAAATCCCCATTCGTCAATCCTCCACAGGGTGTCGATGCGCGAGGTGTCCACTGGGTAAAACCGAAACTGGTTGCTGAAGTGTCGTTTGCGGAATGGACGAACGAAGGTCTCCTGAGGCAGGCGGCGTTTCAGGGATTACGCGAAGACAAAGCCGCCAAGTCAGTGATGAAAGAAGGAACGAAAAAACATACCTCATTGCAAAACATCGAGGTGGATGACGCCTCGAATACTCTTACTCGACGCCATGCGCCCATGGCGGTACGGCGGTCTAAGAAACCAGGCGCATCTGTCGATGGGCCGACCACGGTCGCAGGAGTGACGTTGAGTCATCCAGACCGGATCCTATTTCCCGATCAAGGGTTCACCAAATTTGCCTTGGCCCGATATTA
>DATNCR010000114.1:0-11755 GCA_035607135.1 Nitrospiraceae bacterium | reverse complement strand
TTCCTTGAGATCCCACTTGCCGGGGAAGAGCGCGGCTTTTCGACGCAGTCGTGCCTTCAATTTCACGAGAAACCGTCTGTGGTACATCCAGTTGCGCGGCTGTTCCAAGGCCTCGACGCATCGCGGGGGGTCGATCGTCGGACAGACCGCAATCGTCCCGGCCAATGCGGCTTCTGACGAGCCGGCTTCTCCCGCTGCTTTCAGGACAAGATTTCCCCCCATTGAATAACCGACAAGCCAGATGTGATCGAGCCCGTCCATACGTGCCAATTCATGAACGACGGTTCGATAGTCCTGACTCAGGCCGCTGTTGTAGAGCGTCGGCGTGAGGTGCTCGGTTCCGCCGCACGTCCGCTGGTTCATCCGGACGACATTGAATCCCGCACGATAGGCTTTCGCGGCAATGCCACGCATATAGTGAGACTCGCTGCAGCCTTCAAGGCCGTGCACGAGGACCACGGTCCGGCATGCCGTGCGGTGTGTCTGCCAGTGACAGAAGCCGAGTAGCTGGGTGTGAGACTCGGTGGTGAAAAGCCGCGACTCGGTCGGTACTCCGGCAAGCAGTGCTCGGCGTGGCCAACAGAGTGGAAACAGGGTCATGAAATGTGGATTGCGGAGCCACGTGGCCGGCGCAAAATCTCGCCGGTCTGGTGATACTGAGCTCATCATAGGGAGACGTTCCATGGCTTCGCAGTATGAATCGCAGAAGGCGACACATCGAGAGGTGAGTGCCTTCTACCCTTTGTGGCTCGCTGTCGTCGTGCTCGTCTTTCTCGGAGAAGCCTGATTCGGCAGGCGCAGGACCAGTGATGAAGAAGAGACTACCCAAAAGCCGGGCCAGTCACAAGGGGCTTACCTGGCGGCGACAATGAAGAAGGGCTACGCCAATGAGCTGCGGGTACGAACGAAGGCGGTCTGGCTTGGAATGACTACTGAAGGTATGCATCCGTGCGCTTCTATGTAGAAGCGCACGGCACGAAGAGTTTTAGGTGGCGTTCTTGATTCCCATTTAACAATTACTTCTCTGTAGCCGTCCCCATAAGCATCGCCATGGTTCCGACAAACACAGCGATCGCGATTCCCGAAAATAATAGGCCATTAATCAACGCAGTAGTCATCGTGATGTTCCTCCTTCCAGGAGCATGTACAATCTTTATCCACTTCTCAATTAAGAATCACTTCTGTGCAACCATCCCCATGCCATAGCCAAAACGCCAATCAAGGAGACGTACATCACGCCATTGATCAACATTGCGGTTCTCATAAAGTTCCTCCTTTCAGGAAACCCGTACAGTTCCTCCTCATCTGGAGTGATGGGTTGAATCGTTCGAGTAACAGCCAGTTTATGCACAGGTCGTGCCGTCCATGAATTTTTAAAGCGAAGGCACACAACCATTTGAAACAATACGTATTTAATATTCAGTCCCTCAGATAAGCTGAAGAGAACAGGGAGTAATCCGCGATGGATCGCGGCTTCTCGCGAGCCCAGGGCGCGACTGCTCGCGTGCGGCTCCTTCCAAAAGGGAGTGGTGAGATCATTGTGCTAGGTGTTCTTGTGACGAACAGAATGAGCCGCTGGCAGATGCTGGCAGACGATGAGGAGGGTTTGCTGAGGGGGAACGATGTAGATGCCGGCAGATTATCTGCCGCAGTTGGGTGGTGTGACTCGGGCTACTTCTTGGTTGGCGGTCGCTTCATCCCGAACTGCTTCATCCGGCTGCGCAATGTGCTGGGGGGGATTCCCAAGCGCACCGCCGCGCCATCGGGCCCTGCGATGGACCAATTTGTCATGGTGAGGGTCTGTAAAATATGCCGGCGTTCGAGTTCTTTGAGGTCGGCCGGTGGCGGGGCAGCGACGGAGGTATTTTGTAAATCCAACAGATGCTCGTCGATCCGCAACACCGGGTCACGAGAGAGAATTAACGCTCGTTCAATCACATTTTCCAGTTCGCGGACGTTGCCAGGCCAGGTGTAGCGAATCAACCTCTCGAGAGATTCCTGGTCAATGTCCTTGCACGAACGGCCAAATTTTATGCCGTACTGTTTCAGAAAATGACGAGCCAATATGGGAATATCGTCGGGCCGATTCCTGAGAGGAGGCAAGCTGATAGGGAACACATTTAAACGATAAAAGAGATCGGCGCGAAAGGTGCCGTGTTTGACGGCGGCAGGTAAGTCGCGATTGGTGGCGGCGATCACGCGTACATCAACACGAATGGGCTGGTTCCCACCCAGACGGTCCACCATGCCATCTTGTAAGACTCGCAGCAGCTTGGCTTGTGTCTCCAAGGGCATCTCCCCAATTTCATCCAAGAAAATGGTTCCCCCATGGGCCTGTTCAAATCTGCCTTCGCGGGAACGCTCGGCCCCGGTGAACGCGCCTCGTTCATGGCCAAACAATTCACTCTCGACCAACCCTGCCGGAAAGGCGGCGCAATTAACACGAATCATGGGTTTCGAATGCCGCGGGCTCCAATCATGGATCATTTGTGCGAACAGCTCCTTGCCCGTGCCCGTTTCACCCGTAATGAACACGGTCGAAGGAGTGGGGGCCACGTCGCGTGCAAGGCCCATCACATGCTCAAAGGCCAGGCTCTTCCCTACCAATGCGTCGCTGTTCGTCGTGAGCCTCAGTGCCTCAGCAAGGTAGACGTTTTCTTTGATCAATTGGTCTCGGAGTCGATCGATCTGTTCGTAGGCTTGGACATGATCGATCGCATAGGCGATCTGCGTCGCGACCTGCGCCAAGAACTCGAGATCCTCTGGCTCGGGAGCGCCCGACTCGATACTGCCGATGTTGAGAACACCGAGACACGTGTCTTTCACGAGAAGGGGCAGATTGATCATGCGTCCGAGGCCTTCTTGCAGGTACCAGGTGTCTTCAAGGAAGACCTGTTCCTGCGCCAGGTCGGCACGGATGTGGACAGTTTTATGCTCATAGACCCAACCCATCACGCTTCCGACTCGTGGAATCACCGCATCGCGTTTCAACACCACCTGCGGCATCGTCGTAGCCATGACATAAAACTTGAACCCATCGACCTCACGATCGTACTGAGTGACAGATGCGCGTGCCCACGGAATGACCTTCGTGATCTCGGCTGTCAGGGCTTCCCATAGACTATGCATGTCCCGCTGCGAATTGAGCACAAGGGCCACTGCCAAGAGGGCTCGATAGTTTGTTTCAAACCGGTCCATAGGCATCACTCATCCTACCGTGGTACCTCGAATCACCGAGCTGCGTTCATCTCTTAACATCCTATCAGAAAGCTGAATGCTCCAATAGAGAGAAGTCGCTCTGCATGCGTGAACAAAATTTCTCAGTTCTGATCTGTCGCCCCGAGATGGTTCTCACTCCTACATTCGAAAGGCTGACTATTGTCTCGAATCTTGAAGCCTGCTATCTTGGCATCAGTTCCGCTCAATCTGGTATATGACCCCTCCTTTGGCTGTTGGCGGAGAACAGGTCTGCAGATATTGCATGCGCCCCATCAATCCATCTGTTTTGTATGTTACCCGCATTCTCTTTGCATCCCCCATCCGTGAAGCACGTTCAGATAGGGACGCCTATCTCGTCTCCGCCATATGTCTATCGCGATAGGTCCCGTACTATTCCTCGTACAGGTTTCACTCCAACGATCTCAGGAAGCAGGGGTACAGGTTCTGGAGTGAGAGAAAGAGGAAGTAGACCATTTGACGAGTAAGACTCCACTGGCGCTTGACAGACCCTGGTGGTCGGGAACCGTGCTTCCACTGGCATTGCTCCTGTCTTTTGCAATCGCGATAGGGGTGGGGCTCTATACACTAACGTCTTTGAGGGCTGTGCTGGTCCAGGAGAGAGGGGCGGACCTCGGCAGGACGGCGGCCAGGGTCGCAAATACACTCGATCGTGTGTTGTTTGAGCGGTTCAGTGATATCCAGGTGTTCGCGAATGACAGAATATTGTTCGAGGGCAAACAGGATGAGAAGACCCAGAGGTTACAGCAATATAAGAAACTGTATCGGTACTACTCCTGGGTAGGAGTGACCGATGCGACTGGGCGAATCGTTGTGGCGACCAACTTAGTTGCCAGGCCTGAGGCGGGTGTGATGACGGAGACAGAGAGTCGCGTGGCTCTTACGCAGCCGGATTGGTTTACGATGGTGAGACAAACAGGGCGGGTCTATCTGGAGGGAGCCCGGGTTTCACCAGAGTCAGAGGGCATGATGGCGGTGGGGTTCTCGGCTCCGATCTATGGGCCACAAGGAGATTTTCGCGGAGTGGTGACGACCCGGGTTCCGATTGAGAACCTGCGGGCCATTCTTGAGGAAGAGGGGAAACTCCCCAATGGAGAAGACACTCACGACTGGTTGCTGCTGGATCGTGAGGGAGCGGTGATCATCGAGAAGAGCCAAGCGAGCGGTATGAACAGCGGTCTGCCGAAGGTGGAGCTCCTTTCCGCAAGAAGAGCCGCCGGGGATCGTGAGAAGCCGGGGTTTGTAGAGGAACTACACCAGCGCCGGCAGAT
Source organism: Nitrospiraceae bacterium (assembly GCA_035607135.1). GTDB lineage: Bacteria > Nitrospirota > Nitrospiria > Nitrospirales > Nitrospiraceae > Palsa-1315. The sequence goes on along the minus strand of DATNCR010000114.1, from coordinate 7,247 downwards.
TCCTGTGGTGACCGGCTTTGCCAGGACGCAAGGGTACAGCAACTTTCCAGGATTCGACTGGACGGTGTTGGTTCGGTTGGACCGTGAACATGTTCAGGCTCCGATCAATCGGCTCATGTGGACAGCCGCAGGCGTGGGGCTCCTGCTCATCACGCCATTGGCCGGTTTCGGCGTGTGGGCCTCATGGAGACTGGTTCGAGATAACCGCGATCTGGCTCTGTCGCGGAAAGCCCTAGAGGAGTCGATCGGCGAGCTGGCTCGCTCCAATGCCGATTTGCAGCAGTTTGCATATGTGGCTTCGCACGACTTGAAGGAGCCGCTGCGGATGGTCGCCAGTTACACGCAGCTCTTGGCGAGGCGTTATAAGGGCAAGCTTGATTCCGATGCCGACGAGTTCATCCGGTATGCCGTAGATGGGGCCAACCGCATGCAATGGCTGATCAATGACCTCTTGGCCTACTCACGTGTGACTTCACAGGACCAAGTGTTAGAAGAGGTGGACTGCCATGGCGTTCTGGAAGAGGTGCTGAGCGATTTGCGGGTTGCGATCGAAGAGAGCCGAGCAGTCGTGACCCACGACCCTCTTCCCAGAGTGATGGCCGACAGGGGACAGCTGGGGCAGCTCTTTCAGAACCTGATCGGTAATGCCATCAAGTTCCACGGCAAGGAGCCTCCGCAGGTTCATGTGACGGCAGAGCGCAAGCCCGATGAATGGGCGTTCTCGGTCCGCGACAATGGCGTCGGGCTGGACCCTCAGTATGCTGAGCGAATCTTTGTCATTTTTCAACGACTGCACGATCGAGAAGAATATCCCGGCACCGGCATCGGTCTGGCGATATGCAAAAAGGTTGTTGAACGCCATGGCGGACGAATTTGGGTGGTATCACAGATTGGTCAGGGGGCAACCTTTCATTTCACGCTGCCGATCGTCGGCCAGAGCCGGCATGATTCGTAATCGTTGAAACGATCCGTAGGATCATGAGTCACGTATGATTTTCACGCAAGGAGACGGCGCATGCAAAGACCCAAGACTGGCAGACCAGTGCAGATACTCTTAGTCGAAGATAATCCCGGCGATGTCGGTCTGACGCTCGAGGCCCTCAAAGAGGCCACGCTGCCCAACAAGCTCACGGTTGTCAAGAATGGCGCAGATGCCTTGTCCTTGCTGCGCCGGCAAGGGCAGCACGCAGGCGCTGCACGCCCGGATCTCATCCTGCTTGACCTTAACCTTCCCAAGAAAGATGGTCGAAAGGTGCTCGCTGAGATCAAGGGCGACGACAACCTGAAACGCATCCCCGTGGTCGTGCTCACGACTTCAGAGGATGAACAAGACGTGTTGGAGAGCTACAATCTCCACGCGAATTGCTACATTGTGAAGCCGCTGGATTTGGATCGGTTCATCACGGTGGTGAAATCGATTGAGGATTTCTGGCTCAGGATCGTAGTGCTGCCGAAGAATTAAATGAGCGAAGCCGAGTGAGTCATTCGTCTGCAAGGCCTACATAGAAAGAAAAGCCAGGCGACGATCGTAATAGGCGTTACTGTTTGAGCACGCACTTATCGTAGAGATGTTTGAGTTTCCCCTTGGGGTCATATCTGGCCTTCAGTCGTTGGTATTCGCTTGCGCTGTACAACCGTCCAAATTCCTCTTTTGAGTAATAGGAGCTTGAATAGAGCGATTTGTGTCCGCCGAACTCACTCACCTTGGTTTCTATCATCCTATTGAAGTGACCGTCGTCGTGCGTGGTCTTCACCGAGTCCCAAAATCCAAAATTGACGTAGAGCTTCTGAGGCTTCATCGGATACAGCGCATAGGACGCCGAGGGGTCAAACGGGGCTACAGGGCAAATCCAGACCGGTTTGATTCCGATCTGCTCATTGAAAAACTGCGCAAAGCGGGGGGCCTGTTCGATCGGCACTTCGACGTCCTGGATGACAGATTCTTGTCGTCCTTCGATCGCTCTGGCCATGAAAGTGGTGACGGGGGAAGCATTAAACCGTTTCCAGAGCTTCCAATACACCGATGAACGCAGCCGTTCTTTCCCCCACAGACGCCGCATCAATGGATATTGCAGAAAAAAATGTTTGGAGCACCAGAACCAATCGGTATCCCAACGCCAAATGTAGTCGTGAGTCGTCAGATAGTCCGTGGTTCTGGTTGGGATCGATTGGTAATAGATGTGCAGATAGGTGTAGTCGCTGAGCCATTCAGCCTGGTCAACGAATTGGCCGGTCGTGATGTAGAGTTCCTGGCCGTGAAACATCGTCCCGTCGACGAAATCCACGCTCCCCTCTCTGCATAGGCGGGCCATTGCCTGAAAGTAGGATTCCAGGTCCGTATACCTGTGGTGCGTGAGCTTGACGAACGGCTTGATGGGGACGAGTGCGATCTTGACCCGCAGCGCATAGCCGAGTGTGCCGTAGGAGTTGGGAAAACCGAAAAATAAGTCTCGGTGTTCATTCTCACGGGTGGCCACCACGACCTCTCCGTCGGGAAACAGTACCTCGAGTTCCTGCATCGTTTCATGTACAAAGCCATATTTGAAGGACGACGATTCGATTCCAATACCGGCAATGGCCCCGCCGAGGGTGATGGATTTGAGCTGAGGCACGACGGCCGGCATCAAATTAAAGGCGAGTGTTTCCCGAACCAGTTCCTCATAGGTCGTCAGGCCTTCGACTTCCGCATACCGTTCCTGTTCATTGATGCGGAGCACATGGTTGAAATTGCGCAGGTCCAGTTGGTGCACTCGCTGCTGCGCGCGGTGACGAAACAGATTGGAGGAAGATTTCGCAAGGGCCAGCGGTTCCGCCACGCCGGTCCCAGTCAGGGACCTGAGCACGTGGGCTCGCTTGCCGGCGTACTCTTCAACAGTGATCATGTGGTCTAGCGCACCGGCTCATAGCCGCCCAGGATGCCATCTTTGGACATGACCACCTGCCACAGATGGATTTTCCTGGCGCGGAATGCTCCGGCGAGAGACTGCAGATAGTAGTGCCAGGCCCGATGGAAGCGCTCGTCGAACTTCGATTTGAATTCATCCCAATGCTGATTCACATTGTCGTGCCAGGCCATGAGCGTCCGGTCATAATCGGGACCGAAGTTGTGCCAGTCTTCCAACACGAACAGCCCGTCCTGCGCCGCACTGAGTTGCGCGACCGAGGGAAGCATACCGCCCGGGAAAATATACTTGTCGAACCACGGATCGGACGTCAACACCGATTTATTGTTGCCGATCGTATGGAGTAAAAAAAGGCCGCGCCGCTTCAACGTACGGTGAACGGTTTCCATGAGCGTCCGGTAATTCTTATAGCCCACATGCTCGCACAGGCCAATGGCCGCCACCTTGTCGAATTCGCCGGAGGCTGTCCGGTAGTCGTCCTGAATGATTTCCACAGGAAGGCCCGCACACCAGCGTCGCGCGTAGGCGACCTGCTGCGAAGAAATATTGTATGCCACCACTGAACAACCGTACTTGGTGGCCGCATGGCGGGCAAAGCCACCCCATCCGCATCCGAGTTCGAGGACTCGTTCGCCTTTGCGGAGTTGCAGTTTCCGACAGACCAAATCGAGCTTGTGCTCCTGTGCTTCGGTCAGCGTCTGCGCCCGTTTCCAGTAGGCACAGGTATATTGCATGCTCGGGCCTAACATTTTCTCATAGAATTCCGTATCCAGATCGTAGTGTTCGTGCGCCACTCTCTTGGAGAGCCGCTTGTTCTGCATATTGAAGACGCGTGCTTTGACCGCATTGAAAATCAGCTGCTTGTCGACGACCGACTCGTCGAGATTGACGCTATGAATCTTTGAAAAGAACTCATCGAGCTGGACCGAATCCCACCAGCCGTCCATGTAGGACTCACCCAGTCCCAACGAGCCCTCGCTCAGGACACGATTGTAGAGTCCGTCATTGTGCACCAGGATATCCCCGGGCTGGGTGCCGTCGATTTGCACCACCGCTTTGTCGAGCAATTGTTGAATGACCTGTTTCTGTTTCATCGGATCGACCGTCCTTGTTGACTGGAGTTGGATCTGTGTTCTGAAGTTGTGACCTGATCAGGGGCCGGAGGAGGAACTACGGTCCTATCGGGTTCGCGCTCTCGGCGGCGATGGTGTCGGCTTTGATGTGTGCAGGAGGTTTTCTCAAATCCCATACAAGCCCAAACCATGACAGCACGACTAATATGTAATAGGAAAAGTCTATCTCCCACCAGTACCAGCCCTGATTAGCCGTCGATTGATAATGATGGTGGTTGTTGTGCCACCCTTCTCCGCAGCAGAGGATTGCGAGAATAAAACTGTTTCGACTCCCGTCGCCGGATCGGTACCTGACTCGACCGACCATGTGTGTCAGCGAATTGATAAAGAACGTGCAATGATACAGCGCGGTCGTTGAAATAAAAAAGCCCCAGATCAAGCCTGGGAAACCCCAGAGCATATAGATCAGCAGGCCGTAGAGAGCCGGCGGGATGAAGTAAAACCGGTTGAGGAAGCAGATTTCAGGATATTGGGCGAAGTCTTTGATGAGGCTCAAGTCCGCACGCATATGCTTTTCGGACAGGGTCCACCCGACATGGGAGAACCAGAATCCCCGCTGCAGGGGCGAATGGAAGTCTTCTTCCCGGTCTGAATATTTGTGATGGTGCCGGTGGTGGGCGGCCCACCAAAGCACTCCCTTCTGCGCGGAGGTCATGGCAAGAAAGGCCAACAGGAATTGAAACACCCGACTAGTCTTGTATGAGCGGTGAGCGAAATAGCGGTGGTAGCCCGCCGTCACACCGACCATCCTCAGATAATAACTGCCGATGGCGAGCAGCAGCCATTCCGGTTTAATCCCGGTATGAAACGCCCACAGGCACATGGCGTGGACGCTCAGAAAGGGAATGATGTCCCATTGCCGGAACATGTCTTTCCAGTCGTTTTCTTGGGCGGGACCATCGGGGCGATACGCGACAGGGTTCATGCAGAAATTCTCGTTCCTTCCGGATGCGCGATGCAGGCTGTCGACACGTTACCCACGATGAGGACCCAGGCTGTCATTTCCATGTTCGAATCGAATTACGAATCGTTGTGAGCCTGCTCGTCTGACGGCGTCTTGGGTCGGAGTGATGTCTGGCTGGGTTATGAGGCGGTTGATTCTTGCGACAGGTACGCCTGGCATGAACTTCCCCCTCCGTCTTCGGTTGCGCACAAGGATCGAACTTTGCGCAAGACCGCGAGGAGCAGATGCCAGTCGAGATGCGTCTGACGCGCGAGGGAATCTCGTACCGACTTATATCCCCACGGGTGACTGAACAACCATGTGGAAGGGTGGGTCGGAACCTAGAACGGAAGTGAGGACTGAAATCCGAACCAGCTCAGACCGACTGACCTCCCTCGAGGCTTCCGTCTCGTACCGGCTCCGGTTGTCTTTCCAGAGCCACGTGCTGGCAGGTCTTCGGGCTTGCGAGCTTTTCGGCTTTTGCCGCGCTCCTACTATCCACAGCTTTCCAGCTTGAAAGGGCCAGTGTGTGTTGTGGAATCGTTCTCGCTTACCGCTGCGGGGCAGCCTCGGTTTTCACCGAGTTCCCTTTTTTCTCTCTGAGAAAACTCAGGGAACCAGCACTGGCGCAGCCTATCTAACTGAAGGAACGATGTCAATAGAATGACGACTGATGGTAACGATTATATCCCACTTAAAATGTGGGTAGGAAGCATTCACCATAAGGAACAGGGAACTATGCGTGAAATCCGTTCAAAGTGATTAACGCGCCTCTTCTCGCCTCCCGCAGATCGTCTTAGAATGGAGCAAACCCCAGACTCTGCGGAACCACAGGAGGCACCTCGATTTTGGGATGCTGTGCAGGACCGCGTGGTGAGGGACGTTCTGCCAGCGTCACACTCATGGTATGCCACAGGCCGTCTCGAAAGACCGTGAGCTCGATTGACTGCTTGGCCTTCAGTTGCCCAAGCACCTTGGCATATTGTTCACTGGACTTAACATCCTGTCCATTGACCGCGACGAGGATGTCGCCTCCCAGGATCCACGGCTCTCCCTCGATCGTCACATCCAGGTCTCCGGCACGGAGACCAATCGTCTCGGCCGGGCTCCCATCCTCCACGTCGAGAATGAGCAATCCACTCACGAGGGGAAGCGCAATCAGATTCCGTACTTCGTCGGTCACAAGCTTCCCTTTGATGCCAAGCCAGGGGCGAATCACTCGGCCATTCCTCCGTAGTTCGGTCACGATAGACTTGACGGTATTGATCGGAATGGCGAATCCAATGTTCTGCGCCCCCATCAAGATCGCCGAGTTGATTCCGACGACGCGATCCTCGGAATCCACCAGCGGCCCGCCACTATTGCCGGGATTGAACGGGGTCGTAGTTTGAATCACTCGTTCCTGGATCACGTCCTGTTTGGGCTCCAGCACTCTGCCGAAGCCGCTCACAATGCCGGTTGAAAACGCGTAACCTAATCCAAAAGGGTGCCCGATGGCGACGACTTTCTGACCGATCTCCAGTTTGTCTGAATCGCCAAGGTGGGCAGGGGTATGCTGCCCCTGAGGGAGTGTCACATGGAGCAGCGCGACATCCGATTGTGGATCGGATCCGATCAGCTCTGCCGGGAGCCGCATGCCATTGTGCAACGTCACCGTGATTTTGGCTGCCCCGTCCACGACATGCGCATTGGTGACGATCGAGCCCTGCTCATCGATCAGCACACCGGACCCGAGTCCTTTTCCCGATGCCTGCGTGATGTGATGGGCGCTGACATAAGTGGAGGCGATCAGCACGGTGGCGTTTGCCAATTTCTTGTAGACCCGTACGCTGTTCACTTCTTCCTGTGTGACTAAGGCAGCTGCGAGAGTCCAGGGAGTTCCCATCCACATTGTCAGTGTCAGACAGGCGACCAACCAGAAATGGAGACACCGTCTAGAAAGTCTGTCACGCATCATACATACCTCCTGAGATTCGTTCGGGTCTTTCAATCTATCTATTCACTAGTCGCGCTGAGAGTGGAAAAGGTTACGGTTGGGCCAGCATTCCCTATCGCGGCGATGTCAACTGGCGCGCTCGTCGAATCATCTCGCCGTGGGCTTAGCCGTGGGAGAGAATTGAGTGGTCCGTGAAGAGCGGAACCGCAGCCGTACACGGTCCAGGAAGAGATAGACGACCGGTGTCGTGTACAGCGTGAGGAGCTGGCTGACCAGCAGGCCTCCTACGATCGCAATGCCGAGCGGACGCCGCAGTTCCGACCCCACCCCCA
>DATNCR010000185.1:0-38176 GCA_035607135.1 Nitrospiraceae bacterium | reverse complement strand
CGATCGGGTCATGGAGGAATACAAACACCGCGATTATGAGGCCGCGCTGGCCGGTTTTCGATTCTTCCTCGAGCTCCACGGGCAGTCTTCGTTAGCACCTAACGCGCAATACTGGATGGGAGAATGCCAGTATCGGCTGGGCCGGTACAAAGAAGCCCTGAAAACCTTCTACCATGTTGTATCTTACTATCCGCTCAGTCCGAGGATTGCTGCCTCAACGTTGAAAATTGGGCAAACCTACACAAGGCTGAAGGACCACGAGAAGGCCCGTACGATGTACGAACGGGTGCTCGATGAATATCCCGACAGTCCAGAAGCAGAGCTGGCGCGGAAAGCTCTCGACGCCGCGCCGATGCGAGAGCCGGAACCGACTCCTCAACTAACCGGCAACAGTCTTTCCTACTAGTTTGACCTCGCGGCTCCATCACTCGTCATCACTCACACCAAATAGCCGAGCCAATTGAAGCACCGTATAGGAGGCGTCGGGCTTCAAGGTGACCAATGTGATGCCGGCTGCCTGTAATACCGACTGGATCTCCCCTCTCCGAATGACCTCATGCGGCTGAGAAGGAACATCATCCTCCAGCAACACAACCTGCTCTGCCGACTTCGTTCCTGGATGGACCAACACAAAGTCGAGTTGCTTGAGCGCGATCTGCCGCAATACCTGCGACCGGATCTTGCCTTCGGCCTCGACGCTGACGACAGTCCAGAGGGGGACCCTCGCAAAGACCAGATAATGGTCTTCCACGGCCAGCCGTATGAGATTGTACAGGAGAAGATCCGTGTCGGTCAGAAGAGGCTGGGGGCTCAGCGTGACGCCGGAAGGAAGAACAAAGGGCTCTCTCCCGGATGCTCTAGTGTGTGATGAGCCCGTCAAGCGCCAAACCAGGAAACCCAGGAGCCCGATGACAATGACGATGGATACAATCTCCATCATCCTGACTACCGCCCGGGAAGAGAGTCGCGCCACCGCGGTCCGTTCGGGACAATCGTCCCCAGCAGCACCGGATGGTTCGCGCCTGTCACGGACGGGATATTGCCCCATTGCCCCGTCACGGTTTGATACGCCAACAGCGCAAAGGCCACAGCTTCAAACACCTTACTGTCCCACCCTAACGTCTCAAATGTGGTGACCGGAACCGGGGCGAACTCTGTCGCCAGCTGACTCATGATCCTACGGTTTCTGACGCCACCGCCTCCCACCACCACTTCATCGATCTCCCCGCTTATCCAACGGCGTGAGGTTCCGACCGCCTTGGCAGTCCACATACTGCAGGTCGCCAATAAATCCTCTATCGAGAGGTTCCGTTGCTGCTGAATCGCAATCAGTTCCTCGACGAGAGCAGGACCGAAAACTTCCCGCCCGGTCGATTTAGGCGGCCGCTTGGATAGGAAGGGATGCGCGAGTAACTTGCCCAACAGTCGTGAATCGACCTCCCCTTTCATCGCTAACCTCCCATCACGATCCATCGACAACCGTCCGTCGGTTACACGCGCCATAAGGCCATCGAGTACCATATTGGCGGGCCCTGTATCGAATGCCAGCACCCCACTGAGATGTCCTCCTTTCGGTACATATGTCACGTTGCTGATGCCCCCGAGATTCACCACCAACCGTGCACGACGCGCGTGTTTCAAGAGCAATGCGTGGGCGATAGGCGCCAGTGGAGCCCCCTGGCCTCCCGCGGCAATGTCACGCGGACGGAAATTAGCCACGGTTGTAATCCCCGTCCTTTCGGTAATGACCGCCGGTTCGGCGATTTGGAGGGTAGAACGGATCGCACCGACGCCCGTCGCATGGATCCCATGGGGAAGATGATGGAGAGTTTGTCCATGAGAGCCTATGAATGCGACATCGGTCGGCTGAAGTTTTGCCTGCCGAATTACGAGCAGCGCCGCATTCGCGAACCATTCGCCAAGCAACGCATTGAGATGACACACATCCGCGACTGTCCCCGAAACCGATGCAGAGAGAATACGCTGCTGTAACGAGCGTGGATAGGCTAACGTATGTGCTGCGAGCGTCCGCGCCTTCAGGAAGCGACCTCGCCCGGTAATGTTCACGAGTGCTGCATCAACCCCGTCACTGGATGTTCCAGACATGAGTCCTACGACATGCATTCCTTGCTCCCTCCAGAAACCGTCTAGCAGAGTTGTTGGACCGCTACGCTAATAGAACTATTGAGCCGGGTCAACTGGGAAGACGGCAGTACCCCCCTTGACCAGGAAGCTTACGCCATGAGACCCTACGTGGTTACCACAGCGTCCTGATTGATACTCGCTAGAGGGCTATTCGCCAAAGTGGCCGGTTCGACAACGAAGACTGGAATCATCCGGGGCATGATGAGAAGCAAGACCATGCAAACGGCTATCCAAGAATCGAGTGCTTGCGCACTCAGAATCGCGCTCGTTAGTAACAATCCTCTCCTGCGCAGGGGATTGCACATGATCTTGAAAGAGTCTCCGTTCGTTTCAGAAATTGCCGAAGTCGCCGTGAGCTCGCAGGCGGTGGAGATTGTCGTCCGTGAAAAGCCACAGGTCGTCCTACTCGATCTGAAACTGGTCGATGCGGACACGTCAGCGCTCATCAGAGCATTGCGCACGGCGGCCGCCGACTCGCGCATCCTGGTGCTGAGTGGATTGAACGATGAGACGTTGACACGCGAGGCCTTAGCAGCGGGCGCCGAAGGAGTTGTGTTCACCATTCAACCGGCTGCCGTGCTGTTTGCAGCCATTGAATCCCTGTGCGGCGGCGTAGCACGGCCCATGGCCACTGGACCTGCACAATCCGCGCCCAGCCTGCTCAGCCAGAGGCCTCCGGCCAGAGGCAACGATCTCAATCGGACGGGATTTATTGAAAGCCTCACCACTCGAGAACGAGAGGTTTTGCAGTCGCTGGCGAAGGGTTTCACGAATATGGAGATTGCGGATCGGCTGTGCATCTCGGAAACGACGGTCCGCCATCACTTTACCGCGATCTTTAGCAAACTGCATGTCTCCAATCGACAACAGCTGCTCATCGCAGCCCACCGGCAGGGGCTTGTTGAATTCGGCACCAGTTGATGCCACCGTTCTCTTGATTGGAAGATTAGCGGGAAAGAGTCGTTGATGAGGGTGAGATGTCAGTAGGTAAGCGGGGTAGAAGGTGGGAGGTGGTTCCCGATGGCGGATATTTGGCAGGAGTAGAAAATCAGGTTCAGCGAATGAAACTGGGTTGCCCGCAGCCCTTACCCATGTACTTCCTGGCAGCGCGGCTGTTCATTTAAATCCCCGGTAAAGTCCTTCCAATATTGAGACAGAGTGCGCCCTTCAAAGTGTAAACTCGCTTCTGCAAACAAGGACTCCAAGCAATGATACAGCTGTTCTATTGCGGACTCAGACGTGAATTTTGGAGACCCTCCGGACATAAATTCTGACGAGTGCAACATAAATTCCACATAATCTCGTTTGGTGCTCAGTGCATACCTCAGATACCCTAACATCTGATTCAGATTGTTCCCATTTGGCCTAAGCCAAATCTTAGGGAAAAGACGATTTGAGATTCTCCTGACAAGTGAAATATTGCCGAGGAGAGAACTCGACAATGCGGTATTAAATCGGCTGCATGTATTCTGAATTGAGACTGGAATCTCCAGTAGAGTTGAATGGCCGGGGCGGCTGATATCCAACGGATCAATGAAGTAAGCAGTTTCAGGAAAGTTTGTATAATCAGTCCCGCCGTCTTTTTCGGGAGCCCCAAGATGGCTTTTCCATGAAACATGAGGAGTAACAGAACAATCAACCTTATAACCAAGCTCAATCAATTGGCTTGCATATCTTTCATCAAAACTCCATCGCCCAGCTCGATGAGATAGCATTTTGACCCCAAATGTATTCTCAAGAAGATCGGTCATAATTGAAATCTTCTGCCGCATGACCTTCTCGGGATACTCAATCAAGTAGGGATGAAACCGCACGTCATCTTCCGTTAATTCATAGGAGGGAGGCATGTCCCACGCGTGTAGATGCATTCCTATTTCTCCGACCCCTCGTCTTATAATATCTTTCCCCAATTTCTGAAATGTTACGGAATTAGCCATTTCATAGTTGGTGAGATAGGTTGGCTTGAGCCCATATTTTTCGCACAACTCCTGAAACCGAGGAAGATAGGATGCGTTCTTAGTTGTAACCGTTCTGGGCTTTGCCCATAAATTATCTCCTTCTGTATCTATGGTAATAAGAAAACTTGGTTTTCTAGGCATTTCTTGGCCCTTTCTTCGAAGATATTAAGTTGAACGCCCTGTTAACCGTCAACTAAGCCTGACACGCCTTCACTGGAAACTACGCACCAAGGGCCCAAGGACCTTCCGTATTTTCTTCCTGACTTTCTGCGGAACATTGCGTCTATAGATGCACGCAACGTGTCTGATTGCCCCATATAATTTTGGACGGAATCCGGCCCGAAGCACTTCGAACTCGATGGCCTCATGGCTTGTTTTCGTCCAATGATCTTTGTACGCGGCGCCACCACCCATAAAATCAAACTCGCCCACATCATCGGCCTCCACACAGTCCTGGACCGCCAGCGCAAGCATCACACTCCCAAGGTGGTGCTTGTCATATCCGCTTTTGAACCCTCCCTGAAAATAATGCACCACGCCACGGTCTACGAACCCCTGCAGCACCGCCACACATTGTCCGTCCAAGAAGAGCGTCCACAGCCTGGCCCTGTCACAGCGGAAGGCGTCGCGCAGGGTCTCCTGCATGAATGCTTTGAAGTTTGGATAGGTAAATGATCCCGGTTCTCCTTTGGATTGCCACCGCTCTTGGTGCAACTGGACGAACTCGTCCATGAATTCCTCCAATTGCTCCGGAGTGCGAACACGATGGAATTGGCACTTATAATCTTTCTGGATCCGCCTGATATAGCGGTCGACGTTGGTCCGCAAGTTCGACCCCAATCCCAGTTTCACCGTGGCCCAGTCCGAGCCGGTCGCCACATACGGAAGTCGGTCACAGGAGGCTGTCGTAGCAGTATTGCCGAATGCCTTCGCGAAGTGAGGCAGCACGGGTGAAGTTGCGTGGATCCCCCACAGCCAAACACGCTGCCACGCTGGTTGTTGCCTAAGACAGGCCGCGACCCCTTGTCCAACAGGTTGCTGGTATCCGCTTCGGGCGATGATGTCGAGATGTTCACTCGTTTTCAGTCCAGCACCAGTCCCGATGAAACAGATCTCTTGCACCTTGAATAAGCCATTGACTGATCGACCATGCCGATAGAGGGGCGCCAGCCCAACCAATTGGCCGCTCCGTCCTCGACAAGCGATCACAAATAACTCACTGTGAGGCGGGGCGTACATGCGCCACCACACACGATTCCAATGCCACCGCAAGAAAAACACCCCATGCTGACAACAAGCAGAGACCAGTCCATCCCATTCTTCAGCAAGGGCATCGAAATCGGTCTCGTGGGTGAGCACTGTGACCGTGATTGGCTCTTGGGGCATTTCCACACCTTGTTGGTCGAGCAACGCCGGGCTGTCGACAGCCTGTCCCTCAATGAGAGAAGACGAACATGCGGGTCTGTCGCCTTGGCCAGAAGCAATGACTGTGGCTTGTTTCTGCAAGACTCCTCCAGACTGATCCGTGCGTGGTATCCTGTTCATGCCGGTCGCGAGAGAAATTTCATCATGGCGGATCGATGCCACGAAGTATTGTTAAAGACCCTAGTTGCTATGGGCGGTTCTACGCCTCTTGCTTCAAGAGGGCAGGAGCACGAAGGCAGATTAGGTGAATGAGACTAGTTGACTAGAACTGCGCAGGAGGCGCGATAGGATAGCCCTATCGCATCCCAGCCCTCAGGCCTAGGTTCAGTAGGCTCCTGTCGGACACAGTCGCTATCTGAGCGGCGCCGTGAGAGGTCAGAGACTTTGTCAGGCCTACGATATCCGTTGAAGCGTCCCGGGAAAGGTTGACCCCAGTCTGCGAGATGCCTGTCACCCTGAGGTCTGTTGGGGCAGCCGGGGCCACGGTATCGCCTGAATTCCCCGGCATCTCGGCCACATAAGCGTAAACCGTTCCTGATCCCCAGTCACTATTCCACATGACCTTGGAACCATCTGGGCTGATAACGCCTTTGGGTTCTGAATCGTAATTTGCCCTCGATGATCGCTCATGGGCAAAACGCTGAACAATGCCGCTACCGTCAAGCTTGATGGCATATACTTCCCCTTTCCCTGATTTCAAGGCCCATCCTGGCCTTCGGTAGCCTCTCGTGGACAGATAGCCGCAGCTACTCGGCCCCAAACTGGTGACCTGCCCGTTATCGAGACGAGCCATTTGCATAGAGCACACTTGCGCATAGACTTCGTTGCCGGCTATGTCGTATCCAACGTCTCCATGTTGCCCTTCGTCGAAAATCTTTCTTAACAAATTCAAATTGCGGTCATATACCAACACACCCAGCGTCTGCGGATCAGGCCTGGAGACAATATAATTTTCTGATTGTGACATAGTTACCCAGTCCGCGGGTCCTAAATCTTTTTTTGAAATAACGACACCACTGACTATGTCGTACACGATGGCAAGAGTACCTACGTTTAAGACGACATACTTATCCCCAATGGAGATGTTGCCTTCATTGGACCCGATCGAGATGTTGCCTTCGGCAAACGTATGGAGCAGGGTATCCTCGTCACTTCGTACATTCCATTTTCGGAACTGATTTCCACGGGTGTAAAACAAGATGTTCGGATCCACGGTCGACCACCTTGTCTCACCCTTGCCGCTCGGCCGTTTGAATATCTGATAGGTCTTGGCATCCAGAATCGCGTGGGTGTTGCTTAACTTTATCAGCGTCATGTCGTGGTTCCAAGGCTGGTCCTTGGAATAGTGGTGCTGCATATCATCGGGGCTTCTCAGATTCATTGATTCATCACTGATGCGAGTTATTTTCGTCCCAAAAACAGGATCAATTATAGGTTGCAGATAGCCGGGACGAGGAAGGGATGGAACGTTTTTAGGCCCGTCATAAATTGTATTTGGTGGATAGACCGTGTCGGCCGTGGCATTGCTTCCGGAGTAAATGGTTAGGCAGGCCACGATCAGCATTGTCCAGATCAATGAGGAAACTGCGCTCAGGCGATAGCCATGGCATCCAATCGTTTCACGTGGCATTGTCCTCTGCATGGTGATCCTACCGAGCCACATGAATTTCTCTCATCGACAGGTTCGCATTTGTGACATAGGGCAAGCAATTTCAGTGCTAGTAGCGCACATTATACAAACAGCGTATTAACATAGGGAGATCGGCCAAGAATGCTGAGTGGTTTGTGTGTCAGACTGTAGTCGTATACATACAGCCGTGGCTCCTCTCAAGTTCGAAAAAAATACGATGGGCCTGTCAGCCGACTAGAAGAACCGCTGGGGAACCACGATGATGTCGCCGGGATAAGTGAGGGAATCGAGAGTCGTCTCGAAAGATTCCTCTTGCCCGTTGACGGTGCGCAAGACCTTCGTCGAACCCTTCGAGGCTTTTTCAGTAAATCCTCCGGCTATCGTGATGGCTTTGTGAACCGTGAGCCCTTTCTCGTACGTGTAATCACCGGGTTTCTTCACTTCACCGTTGACGTAGAACTTCTGTACCTGCGCGACCATAATGAGATCATCGGGCATGATGAGAGCATCCAGTTCAAGCCTGAGGCTTACAGTAACCGGACCGTTGATCCGCTTCACCAGGATCTCGGTCTTGTCCGATTTCTCGGTGAGCCCGCCTGACATGGCAATGGCTTTTTGGAGAGTGAGCCCTTGTTCATAGGGGAACCCGCCCGGTGTCTTGACTTCCCCACTTACATAGAAGTTCCGATGACGTACAATCGAGATGCTCACCTTCGGGTGTCGGAGATATCCTGAAGCCAGGCGTGCGGTCAGATACTGTTGGAGCTCTTGAACCGTCTTGCCTTCGACAGGAAAGGCGCCCAAAAGAGGATAGTCAATTTTTCCATCTCCCTCCACCTTTCGTTCCAGAGACAACTCATCCTCGCCAAACACTTGAACCCGTATGACATCGTTCGGTCCGATCCGATAGATATCGCGTTGGCTGGAAACCTCAACTGCCACGGCTTCGGAGACAAGCATGACAGCGAAGAACAGGCTGATAAGATGACGAAGAATTGTCATTTCTTTCTCCTTTCGTAGCAATGTCATTACGTGCCCCCCGTTGAGCCGCCACTCGACTCCATGGGGCCATCTATTCCTTCGCGTGAGGGGTTTTGTTTGAACCATCAAGGGAAGAAACGATGCCTAATCCTATTTAGTGCGTCCGGCCTTTGGCCGCGGTAAGAACGAAGCTGGTGGACGGTTTCAGCATTCTGCTGTTAGAAGAATCGCTGCGGCACCACGATGATATCCTCGGGCAGAACCTGAGCATCAAGTGCGATTTCGACCGAGTGCTCCTGCCCGTCGATGCTGCGGAGTACCTTCGTCGATGTCTTGGCCGCCTTGTCGGTAAACCCGCCGGCCATCGTGATGGCTTTATGCACCGTCAGTCCCTTCTCATAAGGAAAGGCACCCGATAACTTCACTTCTCCATTGACATAGATCTTCTTGGCTTGCATAACGACAATCAGATCGTCAGGCATGACGACTGTGTCCGCCTCCAGCAACATCGTTTCAATGGTGTTGCCCTTGAATCGCGTCACTCTTACCTGAGCCTTGTCCGCCTTGTCGGTGAACCCGCCGGCCATCGTCAGCGCCTTCTGGATGGTGAGTCCCGGCTGATAGAAGTACTGGCCTGGGGTCCTGACTTCGCCTGATATATACAGCTTCTGCCGCTGGCTCGGCCCCTCGACTGTGAGAATGTCGTCAGGCAGCACCAGGGTCTCCAATGTGCCGGCTTCTGTCTCGACGCCGGACTCTTTGAACCGGGTGAGTTTGATGCCGGATAGGTCTGTGCGTTCGGTTAACCCGCCTGCCATCGATAGGGCTTTCTGAATGGTGAGTCCTGGCTCGTAGGGGTAACGGCCTGGCGTCTTCACCTCTCCGCTCACAAAGATTTTTTGCATGAGCCCAACCGTGAGGATGTCGTCGGGCCGAATAGGAGATTCCATGTCCAAGACCATCGTGTCGGCCCGATCTCCCACAACCCGGGTCGCAGCGATTTTCCTGGTCTCGGCTTTCTCCGTAAAGCCGCCTGCCAGACTGATGGCCTTCTGCACCGTGAGCCCCGGTTCATAGGGATAGCCTCCCGGCGTCCTCACTTCCCCGTGCAGGTAGAAGTTGCGATAGCGCACCAGCAAGACCGTCACTTTCGGCGACCGCACATAGCCCTCTGCCAGGCGGGCTACCAGGTACTCCTGCAATTCCTTGATGGTTTTCCCGGCAATGGGGACTGCGCCAAGTAGTGGAAAATTGACGACGCCGTCGCCTCCCACTTTGCTTTCAACCGTGAGGTCTTCTTCCCCGAACACCTGGATACGAACCACGTCGTTTGGCCCCAATTGATATTCGTGTCCACCCTGAAGCGGAGCCGAAAGGGCTACCACAACGCCGCTCACGAGCATCGCACCCAGGAACCAACTGGTCAATTTTGCGAGGCGCCAGACCCTGAGGCCCAAGGTAAAATTCCGATTGGACTGTGTCATTGCTGCCTCCTCGTCGGTTTCTCGAATGCCTGAATACTCATAGCGGCCTGTATGTCACATCGCCGAAACACATCAGTGGCCGTTATAGGTGCCCAGCGAGACTCGTTCTGCCCCCTTTACGGCATAGGCCCCGGTGGGTTTGAAGGTGGGCACCAATTCACGAAGAAGATCGATGACGAGATCGATATCCTGCAGCGCCGCGCTTCGCTCTAATACAGCCACGAGCGGCATTAGCACATAAGGATTGGGACAGGTCGATTTGACCTTTAGAATCTTCTCCAATGTCGACTGCTCGACAGTTTCCTCGCGCCCGACCAATTCTTCAAACAGTTTTTCACCCGGCCGCAGACCCACGAACGAGATAGGAATGTCTTCATCTGGAATTAGTCCCGCGAGGCGGATGAGATTCCGTGCCAAATCTACAATCTTGATCTGTTCTCCCATTTCAAGCACATAGATTGCACCATCCTCGCCCAGAGCGGAAGCATGCAAGACCAGTTGCACCGCTTCCGGTATCAGCATGAAATATCGACGAATCTCAGGATGGGTGATGGTCACAGGTCCGCCCGCCTTGATCTGTTCAAGAAAACGCGGCACGACACTCCCGTTGCTTCCCAGCACGTTCCCAAATCGAACGGTCATGAATCTCGTTTGGCCCCGCTCTTCCAAACTTTGCACGACGAGCTCCGCCGTCCGCTTGGTCGCTCCCATGGTACTGGTCGGGTTCACCGCTTTATCGCTTGAGATCATGATAAATTGTTCGACTCCGCAACGGGCAGCTGCCTGAGCCACAATCCGAGTCCCTCGCACATTGTTTTTCACCGCCTCGCAGGGGCTGCCCTCCATCAACGGCACATGCTTGTGAGCCGCTGCGTGAAAGATGATGGCAGGCTTGAATGTTTGCAGAACTTTCTCAACGCGGACCTCATCCCCGACATCTCCTATAATCGGGAAAGCAGGAATGTCTCGGTTGCGATCAAGGAGTTCGTTGTGGATGGCGAACAAACTGTTTTCATATCGTTCGAAGAGTACCAGGCAGCTCGGCTCAAGCGCCGCGATTTGCCGACACAGTTCCGACCCAATTGAGCCGCCCGCGCCCGTGACCATGATCGATCTGCCTTTAATGAGACGACGGAGGGGCGTTACGTCAAGCCCGACCGGAGCCCGCTCCAGGAGGTCTTCGACCGCCAGATTTCTGATCTTGGTGATCTCAACCTGGCCCTCGAGAATGCTGCGAAGATCCGGCACGGTCTGGATTCTCACTTGGTGAGGCTCTAACAGCTTCACGAGATCGCGCATTATGCTGGGCTTGGCGCTTGGCATCGCCAACAAGACAACATGGGGGGCGACTTCCGCTACAATCCGACTGAGATGCTGTCGCCCGCCAAGGACCCGCATGCCGTGAATACGCAGGCCTGTTTTTTCTGGATCATCATCGATGAAACCGACCGGGTTGAATCCGTTCGCGGAGCCGTGTTTCAGCGCCCTGACCAGGCTCTCACCGGCATCACCGGCTCCATAGACAAGGACTCGGGTTTCGCTGGCGTGGAGTTGGGTAGTGTCACGGTACAAGCGACGGCTGAGACGAATCGCCCCCATCAGTCCAATGAGCAGGACCGTATCCACCACATAAATGGACCGTGGATACTGCTCCAGCCCAAGGCCCCACTGAACTGCACAGTAAAACACGGCGATTCCCAAGATCGAGGATGCGATGATGTTTTTGAAGTCCCAGACGCTCGTGTACTGCCACATCCCTTGATAGAGGCGAAACGGAACAAAAATCAGCATACGAATCACCGCCAACAGAGGCAGCGTTTGCACGAACAGCCCCATCGCCCAATCAGGAATTGCTCCGTCGAACCTCAGCCAAAATGCCAGATAATTGGCGAGCGCGACCAGGAACAAGTGGGCCAAGACGATAAGAGGCCGGCGGAACCGGAGCAAGGATGCAATCATCGCAATAAGTCCGACTGGTAAGAGGGATAGGAGAGAGAGGCCAATTTTGCCTCTCTGATACTGGAGCCGAGTTACAGTAGCCTGCAAGAACGGAGATTTGTTCAGAAGCCCCGCGCTGGGGCTGAAGCACCGCGAATGGACATCCAGCGGCGGTATCGCATGATCCATCCGTACAGTTCGGGATCAAATTTGCCAAGCACAGCGCCCCCCAGGCTGGGGAAGAATGACAGGACTTCTCCGACGGATGGCGCTCCCGGCAGAGCGCCGAGCGGCGTGGCCACGACCTGCACCTCCATACCAGTTCCGGCAAAGACAAGGGTGAAGATGGCTGCGGCTCGCACGACATGGGAGCGAGACGTGACGACCATCACGCGATCCACGCTTTCCCTGGCAAGTACCAGGCGCATCGTCAATGCCTCATCGACGGTATTGCGTACGCCGGTTGCACAGAGCTCACTCACTCCAATCTTGCTGAGACAGTCCGGATCGACCAGGGTAGTGAGTATTCTCGGTGCCAACCGTTTCTCAGCCAACAAAGCGGCATATCGGGCACGCTCGGGCTTTTCTGCCAAGACGACGATCACGTCGGCCGGTTGCGGTGTGTCAAACGGCGGATCAGGATAGAATACCGTCATGATCCCCGGGTGGAAGATCAGCCAGTTCATCCCGTAAAGCACAACGAAGGGCAGGAGGAATGTCGTCAGCAACACCCACCTGTCTCTCGACGATTGCCTCGGCACCAGCGCCATCATGCTTCCAGCAGACCGCGTACTTTCTTGAGCAGTCATTTCTACCCAAGTAACTGCTCGACCTGTGAACAGACGTGATTAATCTCCTCCAGGGTCATGTGTGAGTACAAGGGCAATGCGAGGCCTTCCCGACTGATCTTCGTTGTGTGGTGTAGGTTCACACTCACACGCTTGGGGAACCGTTGAAAGAGGAGCTGCTCATGAACCGGAGGGTAGAAGTATCGCTTCGTCTGGATCCCGGCCACCTTCAATGATTCGTATACCTCATCCCGACTCCGTTTGGCGCTGTCTGCGATAAACAACACGAAATAATTCCCGCTCGTTGTCCGATCGGCTGGAAATTTCTGGACCCAGCAGCCAGGGAGCGAGCCTAACCGGTCTCGATAGATCGAAATGAGTTCCTTGCGCGCCTTCACCAGTTCTCCCATGCGGCGTAGGGAGAGCAGCCCGACCGCCGCGTGAAGCTCGCTCATACGGGCGGACAGACCCAGATGCTGCATTTCTTCTCCCTTCACAGGATCCTTGCCGTAATCCCGCATGGACCTGATTCGCTCCGCGAGGGTTTGGTCATTCGTCGTAAGCAGTCCTCCTTCGACCGCTGTCACGACTTTCGTCGGGCTCATCGAAAAGATCTCACAAGCGCCGAATCCCCCGAGCGGCTGACCGCGATAGGTCGCGCCCAGCCCTTGTGCGCTGTCGAAATAGACAGGCAATCCTTTGCGACGGCCCAGTTCGAGCAAGGCCTCGTAGTAGGGGGGCAACCCGAAAATCGACACCCCGCAAATCGCCGCCGTGGCCGGAGAGAGGTTCCGTTCGACGTCTTCAGGATCGATGGTGCAGGTCCCCGGCAGACAATCGGCGAACACCGGAATCAGCCCATTCCACAACAAGGCCTGTGCCGTCGCGGCAAAGGTAAACGACGGCACGATGACTTCTTTCCCGGGCGGCAACCCCAGGGCTCCGGGGATCAACATCAGCCCGGCAGTACAAGAAGACAGGGCCACGCAGTACCGCGCACCGGTTTGCTGGCATACCTCTTCTTCGAGGGCCCTGACGGTGGGACCGACTGTGACGGTACCGGAATCCCAGCTCGGCCCGATGAGCTGGGCGATTTCGCTCAACGATGGAAGCGTGGGACGGATAATGGAGAGCTGCATGGTCAAACTCCTTCGGCGTGATAGCCTGCAAATGTGTTGTGTGGCTGACTGATTCTTCAGCGGGGAACCGCCGCGGAACGGGAGCGCTCTTGATCGAGCGGTAATAGATTGACCTGCGGGTCCAAGTTGATATCGCGGCGCTGGAGCACCCTGATCGCGGTTAAATACAAGATGCGAAGATCAAGGAGCATCGATTGATGCTCCGTATACCAGACGTCGAGCGCAAGCTTCTGATCCCAGGAAAGACGATTCCGCCCGTTCACTTGAGCCCACCCTGTGATGCCGGGCCTGACCGTATGTCGGAGGGCTTCGCGCTTGCTGTAATAAGGCAGATATTGGGGCAAGAGCGGCCGCGGGCCGACCAGGCTCATGTCCCCACGCAGCACAGTGATAAGCTGCGGCAACTCATCAAGACTGGTGTGCCGAAGTATTCGTCCAAGCGGCGTGACACGATGCGCCTCGAACTTCGATTGGCTCTCTCGTTCGCGGTCCACGCACATGGTCCTGAATTTCAACACCGTAAAGAGCCGACCATCCAAGCCTGGGCGGCGCTGACGGAACAGCACCGGCGATCCCATGGTCGCGCGAATGCCGATCGCCACCACGATCATGAGCGGAGCTGCAACCAGCAAGACTGCAAAAGCCACAACGATATCTATAAAGCGTTTCACCAGTGCATTCACGCCCAATTCCGTTCGTGATTCGCGTTGTCCGACCCGATTGACGTGGTTCACCCTCACCTTGAATAACTGCTCGATGGCAAGACAATGACAAGAACCTGTGGCTTCACTTCGAGGCGTGATCGCCCGAAGCGATCTCAACTGGCCAGTCTTCCAGCATCAACTCTTGTGCTCGCGCACGCACCCGTTCATCAAGATCATTCAAGGCCTGTATGAGGGGGGCATCCCCTCCCTTGAATCCCTGTTTGGCCAGGATATTGAGAGCGTTGAGCCGTTCCTGGGCTTCCGAATCATCGGCTGTCTTGGTCTTGATCAACGAATTCCGGTTCGTTTCGTCTGAAAGCTGATGCAGGGGAAAATCCGCCGCCGTCAATTTATGGTTCGAACCGGCCGGCGTACCGGACGGCTCATGCCAGGAGCTACTTCGCCAGTCTCCGACCGCTCTGAGCCGAAGGTCGTATCTCCATTCACTCCTCTGGTGATGTCATTGAAACCCGGGTTGATCTGGTTTTTGAGCCTCGTGTCGGCTCCGGCGACGAAGTGGCAGCTGGCGCAGGCATTCCCGTCGCTACCGGCTTGCTGATCCCAGAACAGCGCTTTCCCCAGCACAAGGCCCCATTGGCGGCCATCCGCTTTAAGAATCCCGGCCTGCTCGAGCGTCTGTTGCGTCACCCCATCCGGAGCCATCATAAAGGGTGTCGGAGGGGTAACTGCACCCACAAACGACGGTTGTGCCAGCAGCAACAACGATGCTACAGCCGTCGTCCAATACATTGAACGAGCGCGCCACTTTTGTGATTCTCTTGGTTTTCCACGTATCATAACCAATGTCCTTACTTTGGGGTTAGGCCGGGACGGGTGACAGGAAGAGGAAGAACGGCACCAATCCTCGACAGTATTGTGACGGAGTGAACGGCGAGCCGACTCGCCGTCAGGTTTGTCGCAGCGGGATATTCACGGTTGCGGTAGAAACCTTCGTGACACTGCAGAGTGCGTGCCGTACGCGTGGGGAGGGAAGCTCGCCTGAGACGTGAAAGGGTCTGAGAGCTGAAGGGCCTGGAGCCGGTTACTTCTCCAGGAGCACCTCCTTCACATGATTCATACTTGGCAGATCGCCCCGGATGGGATTGTAAAAAAACCCGAACCATTCTAACTTCGACAAACCCATAATGACGGACGGGAACTCCTCGAATTGATTCCAGGCAAGATTGAGTTTCTTGAGATTGTTCAAGTTCTCAAAAGACGCTGGTAAGCTGCCAAGCTCATTTTGATACAACGTCATGTGCTCCAAGTTTTGTAGATTACCGATGGCCTTCGGTAATTCCTTGAGCTTATTTTGAAGGAGAAACAGGCCTTTCAGACGTGTCAGCTCACACAATGTCTCCGGAAGAACGCTCACGCAGTTACACTGCAGCATTAAACACTCCAATTCCTGTAACCGTCCGATGTCCGCAGAGAGTTCGGCGATCGGCGTCACTCCCCACGCCAGCACTCTTAATTTGGAATAGTCAAAAACGACAGATGGAATGTACCTCAATCGACTGCTATACAGATTCAGCAATTCAAGCTTTGTAAATGTGCCATATTCATCTGGGTAGACCCTGAACGTGTTCTTGTGGAGCCGCAATGTTTTCAAATTGTCAAACTTGCTCAAAAACGACGGCATCTCACTGATCTCGTTAGCCGATAGGTTCAGATGTTCCAAGTCCTCTATCTCATGTATCCACAAGGGAACCTTTTCGAGATGATTCGAACTCAAATCCAGATACCGCAATTGTCTTAGACCGCCGAAGTAGTCCGGAATCGAATGGAACATGTTGCTACGCAGGTTGAGCCGCTGCAAAGACGTCAGGCCGGCAATGAGGCACAGGATTTCTGCTTTTTCACTCTGCGTATGATGTCGAACAAGGCCGCGAAAGATACAGTCCTGAGAGGCGAGATCGAGCTCCACACACCGTTCGTTGTCAAATCGGTAGTGAAACGGAACCCCGACCTTCTTCTTCAACAGGTCGATGGTATCGAAATCATTCATGTGTCTATTGCAGACGGTCGTTGAGTTTTCCGCACCAAGTGGCGAATGCCTTCCAGTCCTTTTTCGGCAGGCTGTCCATCGATAGAGGGCTGACCAGTTCCTTCCCGCACAGTTTCTCCAGATGATATCTGATGATTTTCATCGCGCCAAAATCGGCTTCGTACCCGTAGTAGTTGCCGAGTTCGCAGATCGCATAATACTTGCGCGACATATCCAGCTTAAAATCGATGATGAACCTCTCCATATCCTGCTGAAGCTCTTCGTTCCCGTAGGTCGGACAAAAGAATAGAAAGACATCATATTTATCCATCGCACTCGAGTCCGCGAGACTCTTTACATCAAAACAATCAAATGAAAACTTGACTGTCTCCGCAAGCGTTTTGACGACCCTTCGAGTCGATCCATGACTCGAGGCATAGAGAACAACGGTCTTCATGAATGCTTCTCTCGCTTAAAAACAATCTCGTCTGGAATCCAAGATGTTCGAGAAGGGCGGCGGTATTTTCTCATCGCTGCCCTATACCTGGCTCATCCGGTACAGGGGGAAGTACTTGCTCTCTTCTATCGCGATGGTCGATGAGAGGGTTTGGCGCCATTCCTGAACCAGCGCCTCATAGGCTTGTGGAAGATGAACCTTTTGATAGGTATAGAAATCCTCTGTGTGCTGGGAGAAGTTGAGTTTGAACCGCATCACGCCGTCATTATTCCGGTATCCGCCCCCCATGTTGTACCAGCGATACCCGCGGCGCTTGGCCCAACGGATAATTTCATAGAACAGAAGATTGTTCGGCGCAAACTGTCCACAGTCCTCCGCCGTAGCAGACAGAAAGTTGCCGACGAGTCCGTTCATATGAAAGATGGATCCACCGGCTATGACCCGATCCTCTTCATACACAAAGAACAGCGTGAGGTGTTCCGGGAAACGGGCATGCAGGTCGCTCAACCAGGATTCAGGAAACATATACCAGTCACGCGCTTGCAGCCGCAGCATATTGAGCCGATAGAGCTCGGCGAACCGTTGCACATCGGCCGGGCTGTTGGCTTCTCCCACCCGCAGTCCGTTCGCCTGCGCACGCCCGATCTTTTTCCGGTTTTCTTTCGTAAACCCCCGCCAGATTTCCTCTTCCGATTGAGAGAGGTCCACGGTCACAACCGTGCCGCGCCGTTCCAGGCCGTTCGACAGATTCAAATGCCGATGGTTCTGCAGAAAGGGATGCAGACGCGCAAATTCGCTCACTATGTTTTCCTCGAGACAATAGGCATGGAATGTCTCCAGAAATTCCGACCAGACCCTTACTCTCACTTGCTCGTCATTCTCCACCACGTGCGCCAGGGGGCCGCCGTACCCATAGGGAGAGACGATGTCCGAATAATCGTTCCACTCTTGGGGCGAATGCAGAAACGGCAATGATGCGATGTGACGTTGAAAGAACGGATACACGATCACGGATTCGCCATGACGAAAGCGAGCCATACGTGCAATACATCCTTCGTATTCCGCAAACGCCTGGCACAAGACTCTATGGAAATACACATCACACCGGTCCATCCCGGCAACCATGGCATTCCAGGCCTCGCCATGCTCTGTATCCGCAGTCAACACTTCAAACGACATCGACATATGCGATCCTCCCCTCCCTCATCCTTCCCTCTCCCCCGGAGGGCAATTATTTTCTTGTTCATGGTTCGATCGGTCGCCCTAACCGGAAGTGTTGACCAATCGTCGCCCCGCACGCCCTACCTTCTTTGAGGACTCTCCCGGATTCGCGGCGATACCTGCGTCTGGTGCCGGAATTCTCTTCTTCTCAAGCAGTGCCAGATACTCTTCGTAGATTGCCTGCCAGATTCCTTCTGGACGGAACTCCCGAAGCACCCGGTCGCGTGCCGCCGCTCCATGGCTGTGGCGAAGTTCCCCATCCTGTAGATACGTTCTGAGTGCCCCGGCCAAACGTGCCGCATCGCACGGCGGAACCAGCATGCCAGTGACACCGTCATGAACCGCGTCGGTGCAGCCGGTGACGCGAGTTGCCACGACCGGAACCTTCATGCCTGCGGCTTCGAGCAAGACATTGGGAAATCCCTCTCGATAGGTCGGCAGAGCCAGCACATCCATCACAGCATAGAGCGGTGGAGTATTCGGCACTTTTCCGAGAAAATGAACGCGGGGATCACCGTGCAACGTCCGGTCGATCTCCGTGGGAATCGGATCCTGCGGTTCGTGCGGTCCCACGAGCAAGAGATGGAGATCTGGGAACTCTTCCCGCAACTCCTTCCAGGCTCCGGCCAATTCAATGATGCCTTTGTCACGGACAATGCGGCCGATGAACCCGAGCACCAGCGCGTCCTGAGGAAGGTTGCAGCGCCGGCGGGTCTCTTCCCGCAGAGAAGGCGAAATGTTGGAGACATTGAAATTCTGGGCCGCATCGACCCCGTTCCCACTGCCCCCTGCGAGGACGGCGATCTTTTCGGGCCGGCAAAGGCGAGAATCCACCGCAAGTTGGCGGGCCGACGAACTCACACACAGAACCCGGTCGGCAAGGCTACAGGAAATTCGTTCACTCCACATTAGAAGCCTCCGCCGCCACCCAGCCGCTGTGGTGAACGGCAACCCTCGCATATGGTAGATCCGGATGGGAGTCCGGACTATCCAGGCGCTCAGCATCCCGAGCAATCCGCCCTTGGGAGTATGAGCATGCACGATCTGCGGATGGATCCGGATGAGCAGCCGCACCAGTTTCAGCAGGGCGAGGACATCGCGCCACGGAGTGATCCGACGAGGCATCTCCACGGCGTGGACAGGCACTCCCTCACGCTCTGAAAAACGGGTAAGCATTTCACCGGGCGACGAGAGGCCGACGATCTCAAAGCCGCGAGCTTTCATATACCCCACTTGCCCCGTCACGAACGCGAGGGACTCCGGTACCGTCGTGATATGCACCAATGTGAGCAACTTCTTTTTCATATGGTTCGGCTTCTCACTGTTGAGGCTGACGAGCCTCCCTGCATCCTGATGATTCTCTACCGCTCCACCGCAGCCCATCAGGGCCTGTATTGTTGCGCTTGGAGTTAGCACTCAAGATAGTAAAACCTGTGGTCAGCGTTTCGGTTAAGAAGGAGTCTGGATCAGGGGGCGGTCCTCCCTGACATGCAAGCGCAGAGGTTCCTCCTGGCCCGGTCGTTGGTGACGTGCTGTCGGAACTCGAACAGGCCGTGACGGCGCAAATGGCAAAGATCCACGGCAGGATGAGCGCGGAGGAGCGGTGCGAGAATGGTGTCATAGATCCCTCCTTTCCACGATATCCAGGGATACCAGGCAGGAGCAGAGTTGTTCGATGTGTGCTGGCAGGGCCTTCAATCTTGACTTATAGTCCGACCGCATCACGTGGCCTTGCGCCCGCTGATACGGACGGTGTGGCGGTGGTCCGGGTGTACGCCCAGACTGCGACCACGAGGAAGATGCAGGCCCACTCGGTTTCCTTCAATTCAGCGAGCGCACGGTGCAGGATCGGGCTCTCCGCAGTTAATGTATAGAGCACCAGCGTAATGAGAATATGGGCGGGTGTTAGACCGGCGATCCACCATGGGACAATTGGGAGCCCAATACGCGCCCCCCAAGTGCGAAGGGTTGTGGAGTAGGCAGTGAGCATCGGTACCAGCGTGAAAAGTGAGAGCTGGAAGAGGTTAAAGAGGCGCTCCATGTTGATCTGGCGTGCCAAGAACGATTGTTTGGCCTCCTCCGCGTTACTCGCCTGAAACCAGGCGAGGTTGTGTACAGTCCACTCACCTTGTCGATTGATGTCCTCGAGCCAAGCCGGGACGGGATAGTGAAATAGCCGCTGCCCCCAACTAATTTCCTCGCCGAAACAGAGGAGGCAGAGGGCTCCGAGGGCGAGCAGCGCCAGAGGGCTTTCGATGTGGTTGGTGCCGTATTGTCTGTCGAGTCTCGACGTCTGATGGGCGGTCACGAGAAAGACAATGCCGGCGAGCAGGAAACTGAGCGCCCCGGCAACCTCGATGGGGCCATCCTCATTGCCTAACCAGGCAACGGTATCGATTGGGAGGAACAGCAGGATGCATGCCGAAAACAGCCCCAGGTAAGGGGCGATGATGATTGGGCGAGGCATTGGGACACCAAAAAAAATGGTTGTTGGGGAGGTTCCACAGTCCCGTCAGGGTTTCTTCCGCTTGTACGTCCCTGGGCCGAAGCGAGCACTGCTGATTCGGGAAGTGCACGGCCGCTGTGCCATGAGTCTCAACTTGTGAGGGCCGGAGGAATGTTGACGATAATAGAAAGGTCGGAACGTCAGATACTCAGCACAATATCCTCGATTTCGGAGCCCCTGCCGACACGCGTCAGCACGTCGAAGGACCCCGCAGGGCCAAGACGGAATACCGTTCCGTGATTGCTACCCGGTTCTTCCGTGCACACAATAATGAGGAAGGCTCCAGGCCCTGCCAAACGGCTACGGAGGTTTCTCACCGCCTCACGAAGTTGAGGGATCGAAAAGTAATCCCGATTAAGAATATTCGCCGCCCTGACCACCTCAAATCTCCCTCTCAACTGTGGAGGAGTCGGCTGCGTAATATCATCATCGAGCAATTCAATATCGTTATTGTCCCGTAGCCGCCACGTGACCAGCTGTACTCGCGCCTTGATCACAGGATCGTCGACCGGCGGCGGATTTCCCTGTAAGGACGTGAGGCGCTTCAAAAGACCAAGC
Source organism: Nitrospiraceae bacterium (assembly GCA_035607135.1). GTDB lineage: Bacteria > Nitrospirota > Nitrospiria > Nitrospirales > Nitrospiraceae > Palsa-1315. The sequence continues at coordinate 17,255 of DATNCR010000185.1, read as the reverse complement.
CGCTGCCCGAACCGCCTGTACAGGGTGCGGTAGAGAACGGTTAAGAACCAATCTCCCAAGACGTAGTATCTTTTAGGAGACCAAGTACGCAACGCAAAGCCACAACAGTCATACTGAAGGGGAAACCCTTCCTTATCGACAAGAACATTGCACCAGCTGAACAACCTCACCAGGTAGGCGGTCATCGTCAAATCAGTCGCAGTCATGCTCGGTTTCAGCCCAGCTTGCTGTAACGATTCGAACCACTCAATTGTTGAAATGCCTGAAGACACAGCGACATCCATGAAGGTCTTCGGGGCGACGCCGAGCTTCTGGAACAGAGCCATCAAGGTCTTATTCACATCACCCAATCGCTGGGTCGAGGTCGTCTTAAACACACCGTTGCTCAAGCGTACAGACGAGAAGAACTCCTCTTCCATTTGAGCACGGGCGGTCGTAGGCTCGTTCTGTAGTGGATTGACCTCTAAAAATAGTTGTTTTGCGGCGGGAAGCATGTAATTCATATCCGGTCAAACCTCCGACTTTTTCTAGCCCAAACGTTACAGCTCCTGCCGCTCCTGTTCCAACCACGATTGGAACAGGAGCACATCCCATAAGTGATTTTCCCAATTCACTGTCCCGGAGAGATGCTCGTCCCATTTCTCTCGGATAGGGTCTGGATTGAGGAATCCTTGATCCTTCAGGCGCTTCTCGTCCAACAGATGCTCGGCCCATTCCTTCAGGGGGCCGCAGAGCCATGCATTGATCGGAACGCCGAACCCCATCTTGGGCCGGTCAATCAGCGCGGGGGGAATGTAACGGGAAAGCACCTGCCGGAGGATCCACTTCCCGCGTCCATCGCGAATTTTCATCGAGTCAGGGAGCTGCCAGGCAAACTCGACCACGCGATGGTCTAGAAAGGGCACGCGCGTTTCAAGACTCACGCCCATGCCGGCCCGATCCAATTTCACGAGGATGTCGTCGGGCAAATACATCATCGCGTCTGTGTACATCATGCATTGGAGCAGGTTGGGAAGATTTCCCCACTGGGCTCGATCCGTCAACGGAGTTGGAGGCTCGGACCCCGCGATCACGAACGAGTCGGGGGCTTCCCAATGACTAAGGATTGCCCGATACAAATCTTCAGCACTCTCTGCTGGGAGGAGGCCGGCAATCGTTCTGAACTTGGAACCGAGATTCCGCTCCCGGAGGTGCTTCGGAAGGATCGGTTCGATCATTCGAAACAGGGAATCCCAGGAAGACGGCGACAGCATGGTCAATCCTCTCGCCGACAGCGCTCGCAGAGGTCGAGGTATCCTCCCAATATGATTCCAAACACGAAGCCCCCAGAAGTAAGCGTTGTAGCCGGCAAACAGTTCATCGCCTGCATCCCCCGACAAGCTCACTGTCACATCCCGTCGAGCCAATTGAGAAACCAGAAATGTCGGGATTTGCGAGGGGTCGGCAAACGGCTCGTCGTAGAGCGTGGGAATGCGGGGGATGACGGCCATGGCTTCTTCGGACGTCACGTACAGCTCGGTATGGGCCGTCCCGAGATGTCTCGCCACCGCTTTCGCGTAGGGGGCTTCGTCATAGGCTGCCTCGTGAAACCCGATGCTGAAGGTTCGCACTGGCTCTGCTCTTTGTGCCTGCATGAGCGCAACGATGGTCGAGGAATCCACGCCGCCGGACAAAAATGCGCCTAACGGCACGTCTGCCTCCATCTGGAGCTTGACTGCATTCCTCAGCAGCTCATCCAGGCGCGCAACAGCCTCCGTCTCGGTGCCGGTGAAAGGGTTCGCGTTCCCCTGTTCCGCGACGGCTCGAACGGACCAATAGGGAATCACGGTTGGAGGGGAGCCTGTTTTGGGAGCCATGGTCAAGACCGTTCCAGGCAAGACCTTCGAGCAGCCGCGATAGATCGAGTAGGGAGCGGGAATGTAGCCGTATCGAAAGTAGAGAGCCAGAGCGTCTCGATCGATGTCCGCCTTGAAGTCAGGATGCGTTCGCAGACTCTTGAGTTCCGAGGCGAACAGGAACGTCTTTCCCATCCACCCATAGTACAACGGCTTCTCGCCGAACCGGTCGCGAGCCAGGTGGAGCAACCGCTCTTCGCGGTCCCACAAGGCAAAGGCAAACATGCCAGTGAAACGGTTTACGGCCTGATGAACTCCCCATCGCGAGAAGCAGGCGAGCATCACCTCAGTATCGGAATGGCCACGGAAGGAATGTCCGAGGTCTTCCAATTTGCCGCGCAGGGCCCTGAAATTGTATATCTCGCCGTTGAAACTGAGCGCATAGCGGCCTGAGGCCGAGTGCATCGGCTGATGGCCGAGCGGAGAGAGGTCCAAGATCGACAAACGGCGATGCCCGAGCGCGATGCCGGTTGCCGCATCGACCCATGCGCCTGAGTCGTCAGGCCCCCGGTGGCGGAGACGGTTCGCCATTCCCAGCACGATGTCTCGGAGCTCCTCGGTTCCCCTGCGCCGCGATGTATCAAGAAACCCGCTGATCCCACACATAGGTTGCCGTTCCTGAAAATCGTGAAGCGTAAACAATCATATAAAAGGAGCTACAATGGCACCCCTTTAATAATTTGCTTCCATTCGGAGGCCAGGGTTTTCGTCAGGGAGCACCCCGATACCAATAGGACGACTGATATCAGGGGTGCTACTGCAGATTCAGTCCTGAGCAAACTGGAACGACCTTGCCAGGTTATGTCAGGGGAACAACATCAGAAAGAGCACCCAAGAGAGCTGAACCGCTCGCTGTCTGTTGGAAGCATTAGCAGGATCCCTCATGCCGTACACCGTACGCGAGTTCTTCAAAATGATTTTGGTAGCAATCCACAATCTTCGGTAAGCCGAACTTGTCTTTGACACGTTCCCGGGCTGCCATACCCAGTCGACATCGGCCCTCTGGGCCAAGATCCAGCATTTGTCTCCAGGCTTCTGCCAGGGCATAAGGATTTCTTGATGGTACAACCATGCCCGTCTCTCCCACGATGCGAGCCGTATCTCCGACATCAGTTACTACACAGGGAACTGCGCAACTCATTGCTTCGCCGACGACGTTCGGGAACGCCTCACCGAAGGAGGTTAAAGTAGCTATGTCAAAGGCAGCGGTGATACTGGACATATCACGGCGCAACCCCAAGAGATGAAATCGATTTCGAATACCTGCTTCATCGATCCACGTCACCAGTATCTCGTTATCCCAGCTCACGCCTTGACCGCAAAGCACAAAACGTACATTTGGTCTGGTTTGATGGAGTATTCTCGCAGCCCGAACGAAGTTATGATGGTCTTTTATAGGTTCAAAGCGGGCTGCCATCCCAATCACCGGGGCGTCATCGGGAATGGCTAGCTCTTTTCGGATGGAGTTGCGCGCTGCTACATCAGGCATGAAGGTATCGACATCGAAGCCGTTGGGGATCACGACCATTTTCTCAGCAGCATACCAAGCTTCGACATGGACCCGTCGTGAGGCTTCTGAACAACATACAATTCGGGTCGGCAACCATCGAGACAACATTGCACAGATTCTCACGGTGAGCAAAGTAAGGGAGCTATTTCCCTCGGAGCTGAGATCACTGTGGCGAATTCCCCAGGACACTGGGATGCGTCCAACCAATCGGGCAGCTAAGCACCCGGCGAGGTCGGCGTGGTACATCCATGTTTGTATCACATCCGGATGGTGTTGCCACAGCCACCGAGCCAGCCGCAGTATAGCCAGTGGATTTGGCACTCCTCGACGCATTCCCAAGGAGTCCACCGGTATGCCCAGCGCTTGAATCTTAGGGATAAGGAGCCCATGATCCATCATCGAAATAACTTGTGGTGTGAACCGTGTGCGGTCGATTCGAGAAAGAAGCTTATACAGCATCTCCTCTGCCCCACCTTGACCAAGATGCGTGATTAAAAAAAGTAGCGAAATTGGCCTGTTCGTTCTCTCAACAGCCGACATTTTCTTTTGCCCCCTCGCCAGGACTCCGTTTACTTGCACAGCCTCAATCAATGATCGTCTAGTTTCACCATGGCATTGGATTGACCGGTATTGCTCAGGGAAAGACGGAAGACGCGTGTCACGCCTCCTTCAAAGCCTTGGCGAAATCCGCCTCGCCCGCCGCCGTGGCCTTCGTTGCCACAGGCACCAGGCATGGCTCTATCGAAACCATGGCAGCCATTAGCGCGAACAGGACCAGACTGTGCTCATACCTCAACATATTGTGTGAGAAGAAGGACAGCCACAAGATGGTTGCGCCGAAGACGAGTCCCACGCGCCTCGTCTCTCCACGCGCCCCCCAGAGGAGGGCCAGGATCAACAAGGGCACGATGGTCGCGCCCACAACACCATGGTCCACCATATAGGACAGATACTGGTTATGCGGCGCAATCTCGAACGATTCCTGAAACGATCCGGTCCCACTCCCAATCCAAGGGTGGTCGGCGAACTTATTCCAGGCTTGTTGTGCAACCTGCATACGCGACCAACTGGAATCATCGGACACGCCGGAGGGATCTGTCAGCCATGCCAACCGTTCCCCAGTGTTCTTATTTATCACACCGGTCTGGTCCATCGTCTTCAGGATGGCGTCCAACTTCGGCAGGAGGACGATGCCCACGACGAGTAGGCTCAACAAGCACATCCAAACCAGGTCTTTCGCTCGCACCACCTTTGTGAAAAAGAACAAGCCACTCACGGCTATCAACCAGGCCACAATGCCGCCGCGAGAGAAAGTCGCAAAGATCCCGACCCCCGTCAACAGGAGAAAGGGACCACGGCAGATCAAGGGCAGAACCGTCACGCTGAGAATCATCCCAAGCACCAGTGCTTCGCTAGAAGTGTTTGAGTTCCCGTAAAGGCCGGCTGAACGGCCGTGAACCTGGCTGAATGTCAACGGCACAAAAAACTCATAGATATTGAGCGCCACCCCGAACAGCACCGCGAACACGAGCGCCCACCGTGCTGAACGGACTGCGCCGGGGCTCGCAAAGCTCATCAGACAGGACAGCACCAACATGATGGCCGACAGTCTCCCCCGCACCTCCCGCCATGCGATCTCGGACTGGGAGGATCCGAGGAACCACAACATCATTACCCAGGCGAACCCGAAGCACCAGATGACGAGAGGCAGCTTCAGAAAGTCCTGCTTGAACCTCGGTTTGAACAACCACAGGGGTAACGACAACAGGAACAGCCCCAGAATCCAAACCTTCCCTTCCCCAAGAGCTGGGTATGCCTGATGGTGATAAAAAGACCACCCCGTGCAAAAGGTCGCCACAGCCAGAATCGCGAGCACGTTGCGGTAGTGGGCCGCTATCATCGGCATATCCTCCAAACTCTCGTGGGTTCCGACCGATCTACCTCTCGCGAGTCACAACGCTCTCGGCTTCTTGTTCCTTCCAGTCGAGAATTCTTCTGGGGCATCTCTACCGGTCCACCCGCACGACACGCGAGGGGTCCAGATCCCTCCCCTGCAGCAACGCGAGAAGAGCCTGTTCAGTATCGTCAACGAGCGTCTCGACCGAGAACTGCTCCACGATGCGCCGGCGGATCTGCACTGGAGTATGCGGTCTGCGATCGAGCAACTTTCCCATCGCGTTCTTCAACACAACCGGATCGTGGGGCGGAACAATCTCACCTGCGTCCCCCACAAGCCAGGCCGAATCGCCGACATTCGTCACGACACACGTCACCCCGCAGGTCATGGCTTCTGCGATGACGTTGCTGAATCCCTCGGTAATCGAACTGCTGACGAGAAGGTCCAGCGCGTTGAAGACGGCGGGCATGTCGCTGCGTTCGCCCGACCAGATCACATGTTCAGTTAACTTCAACGATTGAGTTAGTTGATGGAGCGAATCGCGATACTCGACTGGCCCTGCTCCCACGCACACGAACCGGAGGTGATTCCGTTCCTGCGCCAACAAACTCGCCGCCTGGAAAAATGTGGGATGATCCTTCATGGGATCCAGCCGCCCCACGATCCCGATCACCTGTTCATGGTTCTGGATGCCCCACTCGGATCGGACGTGACGACGCGCCTCCGAGTCAGGACGAAACCGCTCTGTATCGATCCCGTTGGGAATCACGACTACTTTCTCACTGGGATACCCATGGGCGATGTGATAGTCGCGTCCTGCTCGGGAATTCGCGATGACGGCATCCGCGAAGCGTGACAGCCGGAAGGTCAGCTTACAGCTGATCCGCATGAACCAATCATATCGGCTAAGATCCATGTTCGAGGATCTGATACCCCACACGATCTTCGTCGAAGGGAACCACGGCTTGAGGACTACCGTCACAAGATCGGTGAGATAGCTATGCAGGACCTCCGGACGCTCCTCCCGCATGACCCGGGCGAGCCGTAATAGGAAGGGGAACAGATCCCACCGCCCGCGCTTCTGCAAGGGTCGAATCCGGACCCCCGCATCCAGCAGTTCCTGCTCTAACGGTCCCCCGGAGTAGAACGGCACCACGACGACCTCGTGTCCCCTGGCGTGAAGCCCCTTGGCTAGCACAACGAGTTGTCGCTCTGCGCCGGCGCAGTCGAGCGTACGAATAAGAAACACCACTTTCATGGGCCGGCTCGATCGCTCAACCTCCTGAGGAATGTAGGCCACAGTTTCTTGCAATTCCACGAGTCTCCGTCAGCCGCCTACGCAGGAAGCCACGGCCGTCAAGCCCTGGAGGAATGCGTGCGGGTGACCTCCGAAGTCTTGGCGAAGGAGGACATGCTTCGGCGGATTCCGCCGAAGATACCAAAGGACCCACGGCTGTAAAGCCGGGTGGATCCACAAGGTATTTAATACAGCGTCACAGGGAACAGTCGTGACTCTGCTGAGAATAGGCTGCGCGCCGTGCGGTCCCTTCGTGCGACGATTCCCTATGGGGGGGGCTTCCCGCCGATCGCCTGGGTTCGGACGGGACGCCGTATTTCTCTCTGTCCAAACGCCGTGCATAGTCTCCCATGGTCAGGACATCAAGCAGCCCTTTCTCCCGCAGACGCCGCGCATGAGCGAAGACCGTTTCTAATCCCGAGAACATGGCATCCGAGTCTGTCAGCAAATCGGACGGATGAAACCACATGTGGTAGAGCCGGCCCGTCATCACGGCCTTGTCAATGCATCGTTTCGCTCGGAGCGCCTGCCCCCCTCGCGGAAGAATCTTGCGGATACCACTCCGAGGCAGGAAGAAATGGTTTCCGGGAATGTTCCAGAGTCCTGGCAGGATCTCTTCCGGTCGAACCGGCTCCATCGGAAGGGCCAGAACCTGTCTCAACAAATTCACCGGCTTCAGAGCAAGCCCATATCCCTTGCCAACCGCCGGAGCACCCCCACGATAGGCCGATATCCCTAACCGTTTCAGCGTCTCCAGGTGGCCGACCCGGTTCCGAGGAAAGACGAAGCTGTTCAGCGTAATCCCTTTAGAGGCCGCGGCTTCCATGGCTGCCTTGATGTCGGCCTCAGCCATGGAGACGCTACATTCCGGATCTCCAAAGAGAATGTGCGCGAACGAGTGGGACCCGATTTCGTGGCGGACCCTGGCCGCGCGGATCCACTCCAGAATATCGGGGCCGTACCAGCCAGGGGCGAGAGAAACATTCGTACAGGGGTCACAGCTATACCAGTCACGAGGATACCAGGAGTACCGGGCGTGGGGCATGGTCTCAGGGTGCGCATGGCCTTTACCATCCCGGGCACAGCCGTCCAACATGAGATGCCCGACCATTGCCCAGGTGACTGGAATCTCGTACTCATCCAGGAGGGCAAGAAAGCGCCTGATGTGCTGTCGCTCCGGTAACGACTGAGCGTCGAGAACCTCGACCGGGATATGGTCGAAACGCCCCCACGATAGTTCCAGATCGAGACTCAGTACCATTGTGCCACGGGTAGACTCGTTCATGAATTCTCCTTGTGAGTTTGAGCAGTCCTCTTCGGTCAGAGGCTCCTAGTGAGGGAACAGACCTGCCCCTGCTGACAATGCGGCTTAGGGTGTTGCCGACTCAGGGTAAGGAACATAGCACTCAAACCGACTGTCTTCGATGCCGGAGAGTACCCCTTTGTTCATATTTGCCCCTCCGACAGGTATGGGCCAGCAACTCGTCCCACATGCCCATAATCTTTTCGATGCTGAACCGTTCAACGACTTCCATCGCGCGAGCTCCAAGGCGTTGCCGCTCCACCGGATTTGCCATCAAACGGTCCATGCCATTGGCTAAGGCATTCAGGTCGTCGGGTGGAACCAGGAGACCATCCACTCCGTCACGGACAATATCCCGTGGGCCGTTAGGACAATCCGTACTGATCACGGCCAGCTTGCAGGCCATGGCTTCCATCAGCGCATTGGGGAACCCCTCATATCGGGAAGACAGTACAAACAGATCAGCTTGTCTGAGAATGTGACTTGGACACGGCACCGGTCCTGCTAACTGAACTTTATCTTGCAGACCCTTGGCATCGATCAGCGATTCCAGGTTTGAGCGCTCCTCGCCCTCCCCAAGGATGATGAGCGACCATTCAGGATGCTGTCCGGTGCATCGTGCAAACGCCTCGATCAGGAGATCGAATCCCTTTACTCGCACCAATCGTCCCATAGCGACGATTGTGTGGCCGCTCCCTCGACGGCCTGCCGCCTCCGCTGAGCCGTTGAACTCCAGATTGACGGGGTTCGGGATGATATCCACTCGCGCGTTTACCGCTACTTCCCTGGCCCAGTCTCTCAAGGCGGGTGATTGGACCACGAGGGCGTCGGCATGTCGGTAAAAAATGGATCGCAGGGTATTCCAGACCGAACCTATGGCCTGCCGGTGCGGATTGGTACGTTCTGAAATGATCACGGGAATACCCAGGCCACGGCTTGCCAGGATCGTGAGCACATTGGTGCTGCTCATGAAGCTGATGACGACGTCCGGCCGCAGTTGTCTCAATTGGTCACGAAGGCGCAGGACTCGCAGCGCGTTGTGATACAGCGCTTGGCCGAGATGTGACGAATCGGACATGAGGTTGAGGGGCACGCGCTTCACAAGATGATGCAGCGCAAACCGGTCCATGATTTGTGGACCCATAGAGACCAGCGTGACGTGATGGCCCTCCACAGCCCAGTAGTTTGCCATGAGCGCCATCACCCGTTGCGCCCCGCCGATGGTTAAAGTCGAAATTACCAGAGTGATACGCAAGGTGTTACGCCTCTCCGCGCTCAATGGTTAGTTGCTTCAACCGCCGCAAGGAGAAAAAGACCAAGTAACCCGCCGAGATGCAATACATCAGGCTGGTCGCCAACGCCACTCCCAGGACTCCGAACATCTGCATCAAGACATAGGTCAGGATAATGCACATGGAGAGATTGATCGCGTTACCCCACATGAACAGCTGGTTGGCCTTTAAGGCCGATATAAGTCTCGTGAAGATTATGCTCGCGACATACAGCGGGATTTGCAGTAAATACATCGCCTGGATCTGGCCCACGAGATGAGTGTCCTCAGCCGAAAAAGCGCCCCGCTGAAAAGCTAATGAAACCACAGGCTCGGAGTAGTAGATGAGGACAGCCGTCACCGGGACCGTACCAACGAGAAGCCATCGCGAGTATGTCAGGAGGGTATGCCGCAGACCATGCCAGTCCGCCATGGTTACCATACGAGAAAAGTGAGGAAGAACGGCAGTGCTCACTGCCAGCATCCCGATCCCGAGCATGAGCTGCGGAATCTTACTTCCATAGGTCAACGCGGACACGCTGCCGGGACCCAGTGTCGCGGCCATGGACTGGCTCACCACGCCCGCACCGCTTATTAAGAAGGCCGCGGCGACCATCGGCGCATATTGCTGTAATACCTGTTTAACGGCGGGCGAGGTTCCGCACCACCGAGGAACTAGTGTGACTCCTGCTCGTGTCAGCCCCCATCCCACCAAGCCCACTTCAACAAGCGCACCACCGACCATTCCGATAACAAGTGTATAGCTGCCCCAGTATGTTCCCATGACGATCACCGCAGGTATCGTGACGATTGAGGTGGCCATCGGTGCTACGGCCACCAAGGCAAAGCGGTTCTCTGCGTTAAGAATCGCACCCCAGGTTGTGGCCACCCCGGTCAAGACCAATATGCACAGCAACCCATAATAGAGTGACCGGGTTACCTCCATCTTTTCGGCAGAAAATCCAGATGCCAGCAGTGGAAGGATGTACGAAGCGGTGAGGGCCAAGATAACCGACAGGACCAGCAGGAAACCGGTGCTCACAACCATGACGCTCGACAACAGCCGTTGGGCAGCCGGCTGTCCCTCTTGTTCCCGTACCTGAATGTATGTGGGGATCAGCGCTGCATTGAGCGATCCTCCTATCAAAGTGACGGCGAATGCCGGCAGAAGTAATGCGATCAAGAATGCATCGAGCTCGTCGCTCGTGCCGAATTGGTAAGCAATGGCCATCTCCTTGGCGGCCGCGACAAGTTTGACCAGAGTCGTGAAGCCCCCTACCGTAACCATCGCCGAAAAGATTCGACGGTTGACCGATCGTTCCTGCCATGTGCTCCACCAGTTCAGACCGACTTGAACGGTGCTCTTCATCATCCCAACATATCCACCCATCTTGCAGGTTCCTCACAAAGATCGGGCGGTCGAGGATCCCAACCCTTAAAAGCCTTCGGTCTTTCTACCTGGGTCGTTACTTAGAGCTTAAAAGTGGAAGTCCGTTGGTCGGTTTCCAAAGCCACCCCATTCTCCTCAGTCTCATCCGTCTCCTCAGGCACATGACAGTAGTATGCGTTATCTGGGACCCGAACTTTCTGCAGAACGACTCCCAATATTTTCCCTCCCGCAGCCGTCAGGCGCTGGACCGCCATGCGACAGGCTTCCCTGGTTGTCTGACCCACAGTGGCTACCAAGAGCACGCCATCCACCTGGCTTGCGAGGATCACGGGGTCGGCGACGGGGAGCACCGGTGGGGCATCCAGAATGACGTGATGCCCCTGCTCACGACATCGATCCAGCAGCACGCCCATCTGCTTGGAGTGGAACAGCTCCGACGGATTGGATGGGCGGTTACCTCGAGGAATCACCGACAGATTGGGAATGTCGGTGGGATGAATAATCTCTTCCAGTTTGACCCTTCCAGCCAGGAAAGCGGCGAGTCCGTTAGTCTGATTTGCGTCGCGTTGGATCCCATGGATATACCGATGGGCAAGTTTCCGAAAATCTGCATCAATCAGTATGACTCGGTTTTTCTTCAACTGAGCCAGCGCGATCGCGAGGCTCACTGCAAGCGTCGTCTTCCCCTCGTTTTCCCCGGGACTCGTGATGAGCACACAGGCCGGCAACTCGCTGGGGCTGGAGAGCAACACGCTGGTCCGGATGATGCGTATATTTTCAGCCGTCGGACCAGAGGATTGAACGGGGAGGAGAGGCGCTTGATCTCCCGTTTTGCCTTGCGGTAAGAGCGGCATCACGCCCAGCAAGGAGACTTTCGGCAAATACCGCTCGAAGTCATCCGGCCCCTTCAGAGTCCGGTCACGAGATTCCATGAAAATAGCGAGTCCAACCCCCGTCATGAGCCCCAGCAGAAGTCCCAAAAGGGTATTTAACTGCTTCTTGGGTTTGACTGGAGTAGAGGTTGGGACCGCTGGGTCGGCGAGATACACATTGGCGGTTCTCAGTCCGACCGAGAGGTCGGCTTCTTTCGTCTGTTTCAGAAAAATTTCGTAGAGATGTTGCGTGCTTTCTGCCTCCCGTTCGAGGATTCCATAATCGACTTCATGCTGCTCGAGCCTGATTTTCTCTTGTCTATGGCGACTCGCTGCTTCCCTAATCATACGTACACGGCCAAACGCTGCGTCATGTTCGTTTTTCACCGAGTCGAAAATTTTCTGTACCTCTTGCCGGATCCTTTCATGAAGATCCTGCATCTCCGCCTTTGCGCGAGCCAGCTTAGGATGAAGCGGGCCATACTTTTCTGTCAGCTCGGCGACCTGTCCTGAAACCTTGATATCCTGCGCCCGCAGCGTTTGAATCAGCGGCGAGCTCAGCACTTCGGTCGAGGCATCCAAGCTCGACCAGTCTATCTCGATCACTCCATTCTGGCCGGTTCGGTTACGCAAGACCGATTTAATTTGACCCAAACGCGATTGGGCCTCAGCTTGTTTGATTTCCGCCTTGACAAGCTCCGAGTCCAATTCGGTGTTCGTCCGAGCGGTCACCGATTGCCGATCCTTCCCTCCCAGCAACCCATGCTTCACACGAAAGAGATACAGCGCCTGTTGAGACGCTTCGGCTTTCTTGCGCAGCTCATCGAGATGGGCGGTAAACCACTGGGAAGCTTTTTCCTTCGACACCGCGTTCAGCTCCTGGGTGCGTTCGATGTAGACTGACGCCAGCGTATTGGCGACGAGGGCGGCAAATTTTGGATCCCCGGAGGTTGCGACCACATGAGCCAATCTTGCTCCCCGAATTGGCACGATATCGATAGTCTCAGCAAACCGCCTGACTAATCGATCTTCAACGTCTTCCGAAGCCAGTTCGTCGGCTCCCTTTTTCGGCGCGACAACATCCAGACTCGGCGGGGCAGGCAGTATGCCGCTCCACAGTGTCGACAGGGCAGAGGGATTCGGTTTGTATTCCGGCCGCTCGGACAGATGCAGGAGCTGCGCCGTTCGTTGGAATACAAGATGGCTTTTCATCAGTTCAAACTGAGTCTGGAAGTATTCCGGGGTAAGGTCGGGATTGTAGCCCCGGTCTTTATCCAGAGCACTTTGTCCCTCTTGCTCGACGACCACTGTGGCTTTTGCCTGATACAGCGGCGTCTGTAGGAATGACCAAACCGCCGCGACCACTGCAAACCCCACCGCACAGGCAACGATGAGCCATATCCGCCGCCGACAGGCACCGATATAATCGGCAAGGGCGGTCTCCGGGCCATCCCCTTGGACTTGTTGGAATGGAATACAATCCGTGTTGCGATCCATGGTAAATGGTCTCCGTGTAAACAGGCTGGGGAAGATCCCGGTCTTGGTTCAACAAGCAGGTGTCATCTTCGGTGTAGCGAGGGAGCCGGAACGGAGGAGGATGTTAGAAAGGCCATCCAGCGCCTTTCAGAATGCTGGCGGCATTTGAGCGTGCGGCTAGAGGAGCACCTGAGCAGACAACATCACAGTGTTTGCTTGGTAGGTAAACGGATTTTGATTGGAGTTCCGGTCCTCATAAATGTATTGGACACCCAGTCCTACCCATTTGACAGCTTGGTAATTCATTCCGACAGCGACGTTCATTAATTTGTCGATTCTATTGGAACCGCCGGAACTAGGACTTTGAAAATCATCCTCCTCAAACCCCAGATTGAGATTTAAGGTTGTGTTGTCGGTCAAGTCATGCCTGCCTGTAAGGTTCACCCCGGTCACAGTGATAAACAGGGAGTTGGCCGTTCCGATCTGTTGGACCGTCCTGTAGGTCTGCAGAGATATCCTCGACAGCGGTGATGCCTGCCAATTGAGCCTTCCCATGAAATAGAAATTGGAGTAGTTATCCTTATCCCTGGAAAAACTGTTTAATGGAGGAGGCTGATTGACCTGCGCACGAGAAAATTGCACGATCTGATATCCGGCCCGGATTTCTCCGGAAGTCATTTCAGTCGCGTTCCACGTCCCTCCTCCGCTGATCGTATAGATGACATTATCCAGATTCTTATTCTGGTCATAAATCGTTTGAAGAGCACCAGCATAGGCCAGCAGAGACGTTTTGCCTGTGACGTTGCGAGTGAACGTCAGGCCGGCATTATTCGTCAGCCTGTCTCGACTCGGACCTTGGTTATTGTTCAGATAGTCCCAGCGAATCGTTTGCACATTCAGCCCGATGCTGGACTGCGCTCCAAGGTACTCGGCCTGACCGGTGAAACCGTTGGCTGTCCATTTGTTTACGTCAAGGTCCTGCGTAACCACGTTATCCACGGCAGAACCTCTGGGATCATGTCCGAGCTTGTGAGACCCCTGGAGGTCGAGATTGAGGCCGCCGGGAAAATTGAATTTGAAGCCTCCTGTCGCGGTCTGATCCTGCACATTGTTCGATGGAGAGCGTGAATAGAATTGAATATTGGTACGATAATCGATGAGGAACGAGTGGAAACCGGCAAACGGCAATTCGGCCTGGATGCCTGGTGCAAGGGTTGTCGCAAAATCGCTGATCTTGTTGTTGTTGGTCCTGAACACATTATCGGTATACATTTGGGCTACCCCCATATGGGGGTTCAACCGGACCGGCCCCACCTTCACCCCATCAGCGCGAAAGGCTTGAACCAAGGCTCCCGGGAATAGGGGGTAATATCCGGTTATGGGCCACTGTGGGGTCAAATACAAAGATCCCCGGAGCGCCGGATTAGCGAACTGAGACAAGTACACTGACCCTGATGCATTCAGGACGGACGCCGGATGAGAAGGATCGCTCGGTAAGACGGGTTGTTGTGCTAACGTCAGTTCGGTCGTCACTACAATCGCAAGGACGCCTATGGCACATGTGGCAATCTGAGCAGAACGGATCATGGACGGTTCTCAGCATAAATCCGCGCCGTTGGAAGTCTACAACTCGACATGCCTGCATTTGAGCATATCGACGATGATCGAGCCATTGAATAGGATTTTTAGGCGCTTGCTCCGGTCTCACTCCAGAACTCTGAACAGCCCGGACGTCAGTGAAGACTTTTGGAAATCGCGAGTTTCAGCGTGCGTATATCGAGGGACAGTTCTGCCACAGTTTGTTTGAGACGACGATTCTCCAACTCAAGATGGCGCAATCGCACAACGATCATACCACTGTGGTTTCCGAAGAGCGTTTTCCACCGGTAAAAGGTTTGCACGGAAATCCCGTGTGATTGACACACGATGCTTGGCTTCAGACCTCCGTCAACCTCTCTCAATATGCTTTTTATTTGATCATCAGAAAAGTGTGAGCGTCTCATAATTCAAGCGCCTGCATGAGTTCGGTGCGCTAGCCTTGCCACATTCGCCGACGCATTCCACGCCATCGGCAACATCCGGAAACATCTTGGAATCGCATCCACTGGTGTTCTGAGCGGTTGCTGTCTAATTTCAGGTTTGACTTTGGATTTAGGCAATCCCAAACGAATGGCATGAAACGAGAAACCGGAAACGTGCGGACGGGATCTGGATCACAAGGAATGTGGGTTGGGACGATTTTGGAAGAAACTGTCACGAACATTGTGGGCTAGAGGAAAGTCATTTGCATTGAGCACCGGCCTGATATTACTGCGCACAATCTGGACCGATGCAGATTGGTGGATCAGACGCACCCGGACCACAACATGATCCTGGCCGGCTTTTCGAATAAGAGTTCCCCTCACTCCCGCGAGCGGGCCCTCTATCACCTCGACAAACATTCCTTCTTCACAATACTCATGCCGCTCGTAATCCAATCCGCTGACGGCCAGCTTTTGAAGGGAAATTATTTCTTCGTCCGGAATCGCTTCAGGGCCATGGCATCCCACAATTCTCACAACGCCTGGCAATGTGAGCACCACCAACTGGTCATGCCGTGAAAACCTTGCAAAACAAAAACCTGAGAAGAGCGGCTCGTCAATCCACATTTTCCGGTCTGACCACTGGCTTAGCCGCCTGGTCAGAGGCAGCAGTTGCTCAATCCCGCGCATCGCAAGGCGATCCCGAACCAATTTTTCCTGTCGCGAACGTGTGGCAAGCGCGTACCAAGAAGCGACTGGGTATTCGTGCACTGCCATAGGACGTATTATCCTTTCTAATACAGCTTCGCCCATTCGCTCCCATTTTTTATTAGAAGCGAGGACGTTCTTATTAAGAACGCGAGATATATATATACGTTTCCAAGTTGCCACATCGTTGGATCCTCCCATTTTCAAAACGTTCAATCCCTCTAAAGACCTACAACATTGATACCCCCTCTTTCGTAGGGCCTGCATGAATGAGACGTCAACGCATCCACCAAACTATTAGCAATGGTATTTCAATAACTTGAACTGGTTATGAGAGAGACAAATTCTATTATTAGAGTTCGAACTTGCTGAATATCGTGTCCGGGCGCTCTCTTTCAATACGACTTATGTTGTATTGCGACTTGATCGGCATGTCGGTATAGATGATACCGTGTGAATCAATGACTGGAGCCGATTTAGCCGAATGCAAAGGCATACATATAATATTCGCTGTGAGCAGAAGAGAACAGACAGCACATACAGGAATCAGGATGTTCCATTCTGGAAATTTTCTCATAATGCAATTCCACTATAGGATTGAAACCCGATCTGGGTCAGCTCAAGGAACACGATGAAGCCGTTGCTCATCCAAGAATCGGACACTCGCTTTCCCAGAATAGCGCTCATTAGTAGCAATCCTGTCATGCGCATGGGGTTGCGTACGATTCTGAAAACGCATCCGTTCGCTTCAGAAATTGACGACGTACCTTTGGGTGCTACTGCGGTGGAGACCGTTGTTCGGAAAAAGCCCCAGGCTATCATCGTCGATCTGGAACTGGCCGATGCCGACACCTCGGAGCTGATCAGGAAATTGCGCGCGGCGACTTCAGATTCGTATATCGTGGTGCTGAGCGGATTGGACGACATGAAGTTGACGCGCGAGGCCTTAGCAGCAGGCGCAGACGGAGTCGTGCTCACCATTCAACCGCCTGCCGTGCTGTTTGCCGCCATTGAATCACTCTGTGGCCTTGCTCCGAAATCCCTGGGCAGTCGCCCGGTACAATCCGCCATTGGGCTGATCGGCGAGAGCGCTTCGGCCAGAAGTGCTGATCGAACTCGGGTAGGGTTTAATAGAGGCCTGACCTCTCGAGAACTTGAAATCATCCATTCCCTCGCGAAGGGGTTTAAAAACAAACAGATCGCGGAACGGCTGAGCATTAAGGAAGCGACGGTTCGCCGACATTTGACTCTGATCTTTAGTAAGATGCAGGTTTCTAGCCGACAACAACTGCTCATTGCGGCCCACCAGAAGGGACTCATTGAATTTGGCGTCGTTTGATGCCTCCGATACACTCAACTCACATCTGCGAATCAAAGGCTACCAGCCGATTCTAAAAAACGTTACGGCACCAAGGCCGGCGATGTCATCGTGTCTCGCCTGGCTGACAGCATGCCCATAAAATTGCCTTCTTTGTTTGTAATTTGTCTGATTCATCGGTTTTTTCGGCCACATCAACCTTCACGTCTCCCCTAATCGTCGCGATTTAACTATTTTGAGATAGGTTCGAATATTTTTTTCCAAGGCAGACAAGCATAGAGACCACCACCTGTTGCGT
>DATNCR010000171.1:0-3460 GCA_035607135.1 Nitrospiraceae bacterium | reverse complement strand
CGCCTTCGACTCTCCTGCATGTGGCCAATTCTCTCCGCAGGCGAATCGCTCAGGCTGGTCATGGATTCGCCCGATCTCTTGAATCCCGCCGTAAAGGTGAAGATCCCTCGCAGCAAGGTCTACCAAATCATCGCTCTCACGACGGGGACCGGCGCCTGTGGTTACGTTGGAACGGCCTATTGGGGGCGATTGCGGAAACAGATTGTTTAATTGAGATACGAGAGTAGAGGTCACCTGAAAAATCTAGGAAAGAGCCGATCGGTCCATCTCCCACTAAGGGCATGTCATGGCCTTGGCGCGACTTTCGTCGGAGGAGCGAAATTCGCAAGCCTCTTCCATGAGGAAGGAAGCAGAATCTACTCGAGTTTTTTCTCTTCGGCTCCCTACGGAGTGAGCTAGCTGATCCCCCACTGCACGCATCCGATGGGGGTCATCTCTATCAATCTTTCTCCAACGGTGGATGGAACGAACGCGCGGTGAGGACAAATAGGTTCATTCAAGGCTCTTCTCCATGTCTGGCAAGAAGAGCTTCGAGGCGACCTTGCCGAAGGAGCGAAGAAGCTGAGGCGGCGAGGGGGAGAAGGAAAACGGAAACCGACCGAGTCCGCGAGGGAATTTCCGAAGGTTTCCACTCCCCTTCGCCGCCTCAGCCGCTCCGGAGGTGCGGAAGCCTCGAACTCTTCTCGCCAGACGTTACTTTTTCTGTGGCTCCAGCATTTTCTCCCCCTTTTTGAACACCCCATAAATCGCCTGCGAGGGACAGGCATCCAGGCAGAGGCGACAGCTTTCCAGGCAACGGGAAGGGTCGAACTTGAAAGGTGGGGTGGAGAGCCAGGCGCCGGTCGGGCAGATTGGAACACAGATTGCTTGATGAGTGCAGCGGTCGGGATGGCGGATGAGGTGATCGCGAATGATCATCATGGGTTTGACTCCTTCAAAGAGACCTTGGGAAAAAATCTCAAACATGTTTCGATCAGGGAGGCTGCTCACTTCCACTCCTTCACAAGTTCTTTCAACCGATCTTTCAATTCCGGCATCTGCTCCAGATTATTGTGAATCGCCCCGAGAATCTTTTCGACCCTGGCTAACCTCAAGGCATCCCTGTCCTTCTTGACCAATCGATCATACTCCACATAGGCCGTCTGATGCGTGGGTTCGAGAATCGTCCGTGCTACCGCCAATGCTTCACCCAACTCATAGGGCTCCGGGGCCATCGGGGGCACAATCGTAAAGGTGCCATCGGTACAGACCAGCACGGCAGCACCCTGTTTCCCTTTGAGAGCAATGACAGCTTTGATAGTTTTTCCCGCCAAGGCCTCCCAGTTCCCGAGCAACCCCGGAAACTGCTTCATGAAGGCCACCTTGTCCAGGTTGGCTTTCCACTTATCTTCAACGGCCATATCGATCCTTGTTGCGCAATGCTACGATTTGAGCGGAGGGAGTATCGTGGGAGCTGGGTGATCGGGCATGACGAGACGGGTCACAACCTCGCCCTTGATGACGTGGCGCTCCATAATTTCCGTCACGTCACCTTCGGATTTGACTTGATACCACACACCTTCCGGATAGATCACAACGCTCGGCCCTTGGGCACAGTGATCGAGGCACCCGGCCTTATTAGCGCGTACGACATCTTTCAAATCCAGCCGTTTTGCTTCTTGCTTGAAGTGCGCGTGAAGCGATTCAGATCCTAGTTTTGAGCAGCTCCCACGGGGATCGTCGGGGCTTCGCTGATTGGTACAGACGAAAATATGCCGCGTGAATGTCGACAAGAATGCTCCCTGCTAGGCCTGCATTATCGTGGTTTGCATGCGGCCGATCAATTGTGTGACGTCAGATGCAGCCAAGAATGAAGAGTGGCCCGCCACCCCGGTCAAAATCGTCGCAATCTCGCGCAGACGTAACGAGGCCCGTTGAAATTCTTCCTGGGTAGACAGGGTGGAACCTTGACCGGCTGTGAGTTTGTCGAATTCCCCCAGAATATCGCGAAAATCTCGCTGGAGATTTTTCTGCATCGAGCAGCCCTCGCAGTACCATTTAGGGCTTTGATCGGTCGAGGGAGACAACCGGTCGTAGGCCCGACCGAAAAAATCCTTTCCGAGCGATACCTTCATGAGCGCGATGCCGGTGGCGCCGCAGGCATTGCAGGACCCAGACGCTGAATCCATAGAGCCTCCCTCTGTCGATCGTATGCTGAAGAGCGGGCGAATCTTACACTAGGCCTGCGCGCACTGTCCACTTGGTGAAAACATGCCTGAGGGCCAAATCGTGCATTTTCACAGCCGTTGTAGATAGAATGAATTTGAGAATTGACTGGACGGATTGTTCAAGGAGGAAATGGCCATGGTCATTGGGGTCCCCAAAGAGATCAAGGATCATGAGTATCGTGTCAGTGTGACGCCCAATGGAGTGCGGGCGTTGCGTCAGGCCGGCCATGACATCTGGGTTGAACCATCGGCTGGACTCGGCAGCGGGTACTCAGATGAGGACTACCGAGGTGCCGGCGCGACCATGGCAGACTCAAAAGAGCAATTGTTTCAGAAAGCGACCCTCATTGTGAAGGTCAAAGAGCCTCTACTTTCCGAATGCCACTTCTTCCGTCCGGACCAGACCCTGTTTACCTATCTGCATTTGGCTTCCTTGCCGGATCTCACGAAGACCCTCCTGGAGACCACGATCACAGCGATTGCCTATGAGACGATCGAGGCGAAAGACGGCACGTTGCCGATGCTCAAGCCAATGAGCGAAATCGCAGGTCGGATGTCAGTGCAGATCGGCGCACGCTATCTGGAAAAGACTCAAGGAGGGCGCGGACTTCTCTTGGCTGGCGTGCCCGGTGTAGATCCGGGGAAGGTCGTGGTGCTTGGGGCTGGGGTGGTCGGTAGTTCGGCGATCCGGATTGCAGTCGGGATGGGGGCTCAGGTGACCGTGATCAATCTCGACCTTGAACGGCTCCGGGCGCTCGATGATTTGTATCGTGGTCGAATCGTCACGCGCGCCTCCTCGCAAGCTGCAATAGATGAATCAGTGATGGCCGCAGATCTTGTCATCGGAGCAGTTCTCGTTCCTGGGGCTCGAGCCCCAAAATTAGTGTCGCGTGAACTGGTGGCACGCATGAAGCCGGGAGCCGTGGTGGTGGACGTCGCGGTCGATCAAGGCGGCTGTTTCGAGACCACAAAACCCACCACCCATTCAGACCCGGTCTATGTGGTGAACGGGGTGCTACATTATTGTGTGGCCAATATGCCGGGGATTGTTCCACATACGTCTACGATCGCATTGACGAATGCCACGCTTCCATATCTTCTGCGTCTGGCTACTCAGGGAATAGCCTCTGCCGTACGGGCCGACGCTGGATTGGCCAAAGGGGTAAACCTGTCTGGGGGCAAAATTACCTGTCGAGGCGTGGCCGATGCCCACGGCTTGCGTTTCGACCCTCTGATGTAAGACAATCCCACCT
>DATNCR010000132.1:0-13602 GCA_035607135.1 Nitrospiraceae bacterium | reverse complement strand
GAATCCAATGCCCAGGAGACACACCTCGTCGAGGAATTCGCGCAGTCGCTGGAGGTCAGTGCTCCTGAGGTGAAGGACCTGCGGCATGTGCTCAAGGGGGAGATCTTTCAACTGCGCCTCGATCTGGCGCGCCGATTCTGGTTGAGAGACAAAGTCAAAGAAATCTGGAACACAAAGGGGATCAGGGGCCTCTATACGTTTATGCGCGGGATGGTCGGAAGGAATGAGGATCCGGCGCTCGCCGCCCGCTATCAGGCCATGGAACAGTATTCTTCCGGTTCATTGGGACGGGCCTATTGGGACTATTGCCGCGAGAACGGATTCGCCCTACCGGGGGAAAAGGGTGGTGCGGCGGAACCCATTTTGTTTCACGATTGCGCGCACATCTTATCCGGCTACGGGACGGACCCAGAGGGAGAGGTTCAAGTGGCCTGTTTCAGCGCAGGTTTCCAGCGCCGCGATCCCTGGCTCTTCGTCTTTTTTGTCCTGCTGCAGTTCCATGTGGGCATTCGCATGACGCCCATTACGAAAGCCCGCACCGGGTTCTTCAACCCCGAGAAGGCCATGATCGCGATTCGCCGCGGGGCGGCGATGAATGTGGATCTCAACAATGGGTGGGACTACTGGCCGGTTATGGGAGAACAGGTTGAGGAGCTGCGAAGACGGTACAACATCCTTCTGGCAGAGGCGTTCTTGCCGTCAAGTCGTGACGCGATCGCGATCGAGGCCTAATGGGCAACAACTTCCCGAGTGCGGATGTGTCATTCCGATACTGATCAATCACACAAACATAGGAGCATGCGATGACAACGGCGAATCGTTATCTGACATCGTGGGAGAATTATTGGAGCACGCTGAGCGGAACTCCTGGTGAAATATTTTGGGATGCCGACCCCGCTCATGCCGCTCAACAAGATTTGGGGCTCTTTCAAGGCTATGCCGACCCACAGCTTCCGTTGCTTGATCTAGGTTGTGGTAACGGCACACAAACGCGCTTTCTTGCAGATCATTTTTCCAAGGTGATTGGCACTGAAATTTCCCCTGCAGCGGTTGAGATTGCCCAAACGAGGAATAGTGCTCCCAATGTCTCGTACCGTGTGCTTGACGTGCTGTGCCTTGAGGCTGCCCAAGCCCTCCACGATGAAATTGGCGATGCCAATCTCTACATGCGAACAGTGTTGCATCAGCTGTCTCCTGCGGATCACGCGGCCGCGATACGGAGTATCGAGCGACTACTTGGAGCGAACGGAATATTGTATATGATCGAATTGTCATCAGCGGCTGAAATCTACTTTGCCCAATTGATTGAGCAGCATGGACCACCTCCCGGTCTTGCACGGGTGTTCCAGCACGGAATAACCCCCGGCATGTTGAATGAAAACGATTTAACCATGCTATTTCCACCCGATCGTTTTACGGTGTGTAGTACCGGCCAGAGTCAGGTTCACACCGTGCATACTCTGTTGACTGGTGAAGTGGTGAAGGTGCCGGCATTTTATGCCGTTCTTCGGCAACGGCAACGATGAGCGTCCTTGCGTCTGGAATTGATGCGAATCCCGGTGCGGTGAAAGGGTGTGTGTTATTCCGGCAAAAAGTCGAGGGAGTGAAGGAGAAGTGCGACTCACCTGTCGGAGCTGGCGGACGTAACAGCCGGATGGAATCCGATGCTCGAACAGCCTACGCGGCTCTCTGTATGAAAGCAATCTGTCGCGACGATCTGTCCCCCTTCAAACGCTCTAAGCGCGGCAGGATTTTGCCAGCTTGACCCGCCTGCCCGGCGATGTTGACGCTGCCAATATGGCGCCGCACGATGCCTTCGAGCAGGTAGCGAGGCGAGCACACATGAACGCTCACATGTATGACGAAAGAGCCAAGCAGACTGATGCTGCCTCCTTTCAGATCCTGCCGATGGTTCGGCGAGTGCCGGTATAGCGGCAGGACATCGTCGTCAGCCAGTCCATCGGATGAACAACACGGGAAAATATCCGTGCTTGGTCAATACGTTAGCTGGTCATGGGCGATAGGTATTGCTGGAACGGCCTTTGCCATTACTACAACATGAAGGGAAGCAGAGATGCTGAAGATTACCCAACAGCGAGATCCGGCATCGGAATCCGTATCACTCATCCTAGAAGGGCGGCTAGGGGGTCCCTGGGTGGATGAACTGGATACCTATTGGCGTCAGCTGGCCATGAATTCATCAGGTGGTTCCATGGTCGATCTGACAGGCGTAACATTCGTGGATGCGAAAGGCAAAGCGCTCTTGATTCGAATGTGGGAAGGGGGCGCGGAGTTTCGTGCGGCCGGTTGTCTGACCAGATGCCTTGTAGAGGAGATTACAAAAGCCACTCGTACCGGTTCATCTCGTGTGAGTCGAAAGGGCAGATGACCAGGGAGCTGATTACACTCATGTCTTGGGCGGTTGTGTTCATGGCCGTCATCCTGCCTCTTTTGCGGGTCATGGACCTTGTTGACCTTGATCCTAAACAGATAGAATCACCGCTCCCTCAGGGTAGGGACAGCATCCACTATGCATAAGCCAGCCATTCGTACGGAGAACACCGCCATGTCCAGTCGCGAGCGAACGTGTCGATTGGCTGCCATTTTCCTGGCAAGTGTCCTGGTCACCAGCTGGCTTGGCTGCAAACAGGAGGCGGCTTCGACGCCGGCTCGTCCCGTTCCCGAGGTGCCGGTGGTCACGGTGTCGCCCCAAACAATGCCGGACGAACCGGAGTTCATTGGTCAGACTGAAGCGTCGCGACCGGTCGAAATCCGCTCCCAGGTGACGGGTCTCCTGAAAGAGCGGTTTTTTACGGAGGGACGCGACGTCAAGCAAGGCGACCGGCTCTATCAAATCGATCCGATTCCATTCAAAGCGGCAATGAGCAGCGCCAATGCCAGAGTGGCGCAGGCAGAGGCCAGGCTGGTACAAGCCAAGCAAAATTCTGCTCGCGTAAAACCGTTACTGGCGGAACAAGCCGTCAGCCAAAAAGATGTGGATGATGCGATGGCGGAGGAATTGGCTGCGAAGGCGGCGCTGGAAGGAGCCAAGGGCGATCAGGTGAAGGCCAAATTCGATCTCGACAACACACTCATCACGGCACCTATCAGCGGCCGGATCGAGCGAAGTCGGCTCTACGAAGGGCGCCTCATCTCCGCGCAGACCGATCTCCTGACCACCATCCATCAGTTAGACCCCATGTATGTGAACGCGAGCGCTCCGGAAACATTTGTCCTCAAACGCCTCCGGGAACGCGCATCGAATCGGATCCAAGGCGCGACACTCTATGAATTGCGCGGCGTCATCACATTTTCGGATGGCAGCACCTATCCCCATGAAGGCAAGTTTGATTTGCTCGAAGTCGGCGTGCGATCGGCCACCGGTACCAGGGACTTTCGCGTGACCTTTCCTAATCCGGATAGCGCCCTGTTTCCAGGTCAATTTGTGAAAGTCCGCATTTTGGGTGCTGTGAGAACCGGTGTCATCCTGGTTCCTCAAAGTGCGGTCCAGCAGGGACCCAAGGGCCCTATCGTGTTTGTCGTCGGGGCCGACAATAAAGTGGAGATCCGCCCTGTCCGGGCCACGTCCTGGCGCGGCAGCCAGTGGTCCATCGAAGACGGGTTGCACGAGGGAGACCGGGTGATCATTGCTGGATTCCACATGATCGCACCGGGCGCGCCGGTGAAAACCGTTCCGTACAATCAATCCGACCCAGCCGCTTCCGGCCAGCCGACAGATGCGAAGTCGGAGCCGTCAAAATGATCTCGCACTTTTTTATCGATCGCCCGATCTTCGCGTCGGTCCTCTCCATCGTGATTGTTGTGGTCGGGCTGGTTTCCTTACACGGCCTGCCCATCGCGCAGTTTCCTGAAATCACACCGCCCGTCGTCCAGATCGAGGCGGACTATCCAGGTGCGAGCGCGGAAGTGATCGCGGATTCCGTGGCACGGCCTATCGAAGTGCAGCTTCCAGGTATCGACAATCTTATCTACTACGATTCCACCAGCACCAATGATGGGCACATGACCATCAAGCTCACGTTCGAGATTGGGACAGATATCGACATCGCCCAAGTACAGACGCAAAACCGCCAGAAGCTGGCGGAGCCGCAGTTGCCCCCTGAAGTTGTCCGCCAGGGCATTTCGGTCAAGAAAGTGTCGCCAGACCTCCTGGCGGTCGTCGCGCTCAGCTCCAGCGATCCCACGAAAGACACCGTCTTTATCTCCAACTACGCGCTCCTCAACGTCATCGATAATCTCAAACGATTGCATGGCGTCGGAGATGCGGTAGTCTTCGGTGGACAGAATTACTCGATGCGTCTAATTCTGGACCCGACCAGGATGGCGCAACTCAGCCTTACACCCACCGACATCGCCAACGTGGTCCGCGAACAAAATCGGGACTTTCCAGCCGGGACGATCGGGCGGGAACCGGCGCCACGAGGCACCGAACTGACGATCCCGGTGATCACCCAGGGTCGTCTCACGGATGTGAAAGATTTCGAGGAGATGATCGTCCGGGCGCTCCCAGACGGGTCGATGATCCGCTTAAAAGATGTTGCCAAGATCGAGCTGGGCGCTCAATCCTATAGTCTCGAGGGCCGGTGGAACGGTAAACCGAATGTGTTTCTTTTGACCTTCTTGTCGCCGGGCGCGAATGCCCTCGATACGGTAAAACGAGTTCGAAAGGAAATGGATGCGGTATCGAAAAGCTTCCCCCACGGGGTCTCCTACGATATTCCCTACGATACGACTAAATTTATCGAAGTCTCCATCCAAGAAGTGGTCAAGACCCTGGCACAAGCGATGGTCTTGGTCATCCTCGTCGTATATCTGTTCCTGCAAAGCTGGCGCGCGACGCTGATCCCGGGTGTGGCCGTGCCGGTCTCCCTCATCGGTACCTTTGCCGGCATGCAGGCACTCGGTTTTTCCATCAACACCCTCACCCTCTTTGGGATGGTCCTGGCCATTGGGATGGTGGTCGACGACGCCATCGTGGTGGTGGAAAACGTCGAGCGCCACATGGGAGAGGGGCTTTCGCCAAAAGCTGCGGCAAAGAAGGCGATGGATGAGGTGACGGGACCGGTGATCGCCATCGTGCTTGTTCTCTGTGCTGTGTTCGTGCCGGTGGGATTCTTGGGCGGCATCACAGGCGAGCTGTACAAACAATTTGCCATCACCATCGCCATCTCCGTCGTCATTTCCGGGTTGGTTGCGCTCACGCTCAGTCCCGCACTCTGTTCCTTGGTGCTGAAGCCAGGCCACAGTCAGCACAGAGGTTTTTTTTCTCTCTTCAATCGATTTTTTGGGTGGACGCAGGTCCGTTACACGGCTGTTGTGGGGATGGTCCTCAACCGCTCGGTCCTATCCCTGGTGGTCTTTGGCATCATCGGCATTGTTGCCGCCGGGTTGTTCAGGACAATTCCATCCAGTTTCTTACCGGAAGAAGATCAGGGTTACTTCATTACGATCGTCCAGCTGCCTGACGGTGCGTCCAAGCAACGGACCGATGTGGTGCTGAGTAAAATTGAAAACTACTTTCTCTCCGTTCCCGCTATCCATTCGACCGATGCATTAGCCGGCCAGAACTTCGTGTTCGGCACCAGAGGGCCGAACTCGGCGACGATGTTTCTGCCTCTGCATCACTGGGACGAACGGAAGGGGCGGCAAAACCATGTGAAGGCCCTAATCGGCGCCGCGTATGGAGAGTTCGCGAAGATTCCCGAAGCCCTGATTTTGGCCTTTAACGCCCCGTCTATCCGGGGACTCGGTGCCACGGGCGGGTTTTCCCTCCAGCTTCAAGATCCGAGCAGCGGGGACTTCAATAAGTTCGCCGGCGTGGCCCAAGAGTTCCTCACCAAAGCCAGACAGCACCCCGCGATCGGAGCGATCGGCTCAAGCTTTCGCGTGAGCGCGCCGCGAATTTTTGCCCATGTGGACCGAGACCGAGCCAAATCATTGGGGGTGCCGATCTCAGAAGTGTTCGACACGCTGCAGGCCTATTTTGGCAATCTCTACATCAATGACTTTCTTAAATTCGGCCGTGTCTATCGGGTGCAGACGGAGGCCGAGGCGCAATTTCGATCCACGCCCGAGGACGTCGCCAAGATCTACGTGCGAGCGGTGAACGGACTGAAATCCACCATGATTCCGCTCGATACCGTGGTGACGACGGAATTCACCAGTGGACCGGATCCAGTCACCCACTTCAATGGATACAACACGGCCCTGGTTTTGGGGGCAGCGGCTCCGGGGTACAGTTCCGGAGAGGTGCTCGATGCGCTGGATCAGGTGGCCCAGGAGGTGTTGATTCCCCAAGGATACGGAATCGACTGGAGCGGGATTTCCTACCAGGAACGGATGGTCGGGCAGCAATCACTGTTTGTCTTTGGGTTCGGCTTGTTGATGGTGTTTCTTGTGCTGGCCGCACAATATGAGAGTTGGGCTGTACCTTTTGCCGTGCTCCTTGCCGTGCCCTTTGGTGTGTTCGGAGCCTTGTGCGCCGTATGGGTGATGGGGATGTCCAACGACATCTACTTTCAAATCGGATTGGTCACGCTAATCGGACTCTCTGCCAAAAATGCCATTCTGATCGTCGAGTTCGCGAACAAACGCTATGAAGCCGGACATTCCCTGGTCGATGCCGCGATGGAAGCCGCCAGGATCCGGTTCAGGCCGATTGTGATGACCTCCATGGCTTTTATTCTGGGTGTCGTGCCATTAGTCCTCGCCAGCGGTGCTGGCGCAGCCAGTCGTAATTCCATCGGCACCGGCGTGTTCGGTGGCATGCTGGCCGCGACCTTCTTGGCCATCTTTTTCGTGCCCCTCTTTTTTGTGCTGGTTCGGAAGCTGAGTCGGCGTGGTACTGATCAAGTGGCTCCCCGTCCTGGGACACGCACAATTCCGTTAGGGATAGAAGGAGGAGAGTGACATGCGCAGCCTCGTCCTCGCAGTCTGTTCGTTGCTTCTGTGTGCGTGCGCGGTAGGGCCAAACTATTCTCGTCCCGACATACCCACCTCCGACTCCTTTCGCATGGCCGAAGAAACGAAAGATTTGCCTTCCCTGGCGAATATGCCGTGGTGGGAACTGTATCAAGACGAAGAACTCCAACGGTTGATCCGTATCGCACTCGAAGAGAATAAAGATCTCAAACGAGCGGTCGCCAGTATCGACGAATACCAGGCGCGCCTGTTCACGGCTCGCATGGACTTTGCCCCTCAATTGAGCGCGACGGGCAATCTTCCCATCGCTCGGATGGGCGGCGTGGTATTCCCCGGTTTTCCCAGTCCCTTTGCCAAATATGGGCAAGGCTCTCTGGCCTGGGAGCTGGATATTTGGGGGCGAATCCGTCGGGCGAATGAGGCGGGCTTGGCGGATCTCTTGGCTCGGGAGGAGAGCCGACGAGCCGTCACCCTGCAAATTGTGGGTGGCGTGGCGCAGGCCTATTTCGATCTTCGGCAATTCGACATGCAGTTGGAGATCGCGAAACGCACCTTGCTGGCCTGGGAGGAGTCAGTGAGAATCGGGCAAGCACGGCTCCGGCAGGGCGTGATCAACAGGCTGGATGTCGACCAGTTCGAAGCGGAGCGGGAAAATGCTGCCGCTCGCATTGCGGAGTTGAAGCGTCAGATGATCCAAAAAGAAAACGAGCTCAGCGTGCTGCTGGGGAGGAATCCCAGTCAAATCGCCAGGGGGCGATCACTGACAGAACAAATGATGCCGCCTGTGGTACCCGCCGGTCTTCCCTCGGAACTGCTCCAACGCCGTCCGGATGTTGTGCAAGCGGAGCAACAATTGGTGGCAGTCACCGCCAGGATCGGGGTGGCGAAGGCCGAACGATTTCCCAAACTGTCGCTCACGGGACTCCTCGGTGTGGCGAGTCCGCACTTGACGGATTTTGTGTCGCCGTCAACCAGTTTCGGCGTGCTCGCTCCGGTACTGACCGGCCCCCTGTTGAATGCCCAAACGTTAGGGTTTCAACAGCGGGCCGTCGAAGCCCAAACCAAACAGGCTGTGGCGCAGTACGAACAAACGATTCTCGTCGCGTTCAGGGAGGTTGAAGACGCGCTGGTGGGGGTCAGCACGGCCCGTGAGCAGGCGGCGGCCCAAGAACGGCAGGTCAATGCCCTGCGGTCGGCCTTGCATCTGGCCAATCTGAGATACAAAGGCGGTCTGGCGAACTACCTGGATGTCCTCATTGCGCAGCGGAACCTTTTTGAGGCGGAATTGTCGCTTGCCGCCACCCGTCGTCTCCATCTGGTCTCGGTGGTCCAACTCTATAAGGCCCTTGGTGGAGGCTGGTCTCCCGAGAAGGACCGACCCAAGGACGGTAGTAAGGGATAGCAGGCTTCGGAAAAACATTGTGAGCATGTTGGATGCCTTAAGAAGATCACATCACGAAGGATGCTCAAAATGACCGTCCAGCAAGGCCGCAGCGAGTGAAGACCCGAGGCGTACCCTCTGGGGTACGTTGAGGGTCTGAACGAAACGAGAACGCCGCTGGCGGGCTTTTTCAGCATCCTGCGAGAGACGCACATGGAAAAACCGGCAGACACGCAGTACCAGATCCATGACTTGTTGCGCCGGCGTTGGAGTCCACGCGCCTTTGACGATCGGTCTATCGAGCCGGAGAAGTTGCGGAGTCTTTTCGAAGCAGCACGGTGGGCGCCTTCTTCGAATAACGAACAGCCTTGGCGGTTCTTGGTCGCCACGAAAGAGAATACGACGGAGTATGATCGCTTGTTCGGCTGCCTGGTCGAAGGCAATCAGAAATGGGCGCATCGTGCACCGGTGCTGCTGCTGTCCGTCGCAAAACTGCAATTCGAAGATGACTCGCCGAATCGCCACGCGCTCCATGACACGGGCATGGCGGTGGACAATCTCGTCGTCCAGGCCACAGCGCTTGGGCTTGTTGTCCATCAGATGGCAGGCTTTCGAATCGATCAGGCGCGAACGGACTGTAAGATCCCAGCGGGCTATGAGCCGATAGCCATAATTGCGATCGGTTATCCAGGCGATCCCGCCCAGCTGTCGGACCGCCTGCAAGCACGGGAAGCTCAACCAAGAGTCCGCAAGCCTCTGACGGAATTTGTATTCTCAGCTACGTGGTCGCAACCGTCCCCCATTTTCCGATAGGAAGGGCAGAGAAGACACCATGGCGTCACTCAGTGGAAAAGTTGCAATCGTCACGGGGTCATCCAGAGGAATCGGACAGGCGATCGCGGAGCGCTTGGCCGAAGACGGGGCGATCGTGGTGGTGAATTACAGAACAAGTGTGGAGAAAGCCCGGCAAGTCGTGACGGGCATTCAGGCCAAGGGAGGGAAGGCCGTCGCTGTCCAATCCGACATGAGCCAGGTCGCCGAGGCGCGCCGTCTCGTGATCGAGACGGTGAAGCAATTCGGCCGACTCGACATCCTCGTCAACAATGCCGGACGGTTTATGCCACAGCCGCTCATGGAGACCACTGAGGCGGACTTCGATGACATCGTCGCCTTGAACGCCAAGGGTCCCTATTTCGCGATGCAGGAAGCGGCCAGGGTACTCAAAGACGGGGGCCGCATCGTGAATATTTCGACCGATGGAACCCATTTGAGTTTTCCCGGTGCGACGGCTTATCTTGGTAGCAAAGGTGCGCTGGAACAGTACACGAAAGGATTGGCCCAGGAACTCGCTCCACAAGGCATTACCGTTAATACGGTTTCGCCGGGTTTTACCGAGACAGGTATGATGACAGATCAGTTCCGCCAGATCGGGATACAGATGTCGCCCTTGAAGCGGCTTGGTGCGCCGAAAGACATCGCCGATGTGGTCGCGTTCGTCGTCAGTCAGGAGGCCCGGTGGTTAACTGGCCAGAATATTCATGCCGGCGGTGGCATTGTGATGTAGCAGGATGCTGAAAAAGCCCGCCAGCTTCGTTCTCGCGTCGCTCAGAGGCTCAACGTACCGAAGCGTACGCCTCGCCTCATCGCTCGCTGCGGCCTTGCTGACAGCCTTTTTGAGCATCCTGAGCATTGTTACTATCGGCGCCAATATGGAAGATTCCAATAGTATATTGCGTGTAAACCGAGTTTTTTCTTAGCCTGGCAGGAGGCAATGGATGGGGCGACAGAATATTTCCACCGGTGGTCCTTGGGAGAGCAAACTGGGGTACTCGCGAGCGGTACGAGTCGGGACCTCAATACAGGTCTCCGACTCGACGGCAATGACACCCTCTGGTCTGGTCGGCAAGGGGGATCCCTATGCCCAGACGGTTCAGACGCTGAAGACGATTGAAGCGGCGCTCCAGCAGGCTGGAGCCTCGCTTGCCGATGTGGTCCGGACGCGTATGTATCTGGTGAACATCGATCAATGGCAGGATGTCGGACGCGCCCACGGTGAAGTGTTCGGGGCAATCAGGCCTGCGACGACGATGGTGGAGGTGAAACGACTGATCGATCCTGACATGTTGGTCGAGATCGAGGCCGATGCGATTCTCACCCATGAAAAATCTTAGTAGACAGGCGCGCGGACTCTCAGATGGATCGACACACAGAAGAAACCAGGCATCTGTCCAAGACGGACCCGGTCATGCGCCGGTTGATCTGTGAGGTGGGTCCCTACACCCTGACTCCTCGATCGAAGCGGTCGCCGTTTGAATCGTTAGCGCGAGCGATTGCCTATCAACAACTGCACGAGAAGGCGGCGGAGAGTATTTTGCGCCGGTTTGTGGCCTTGTGTCCGGCAAGACGGTTCCCTCAACCGGACGATCTGCTCGCGCTGAACGAGCAGGCGATTCGGAGCGCCGGCTTTTCACGAGCCAAGGTTGCAGCGCTGCGCGATTTGGCGACCAAGACACTCGAAGGTACCGTGCCGACAGGAACCATCATTCGAGCACTCGACGACGAGGCGATTATTGAGCGGCTCATTGCGGTCCGTGGGGTTGGCCGGTGGACGGTTGAAATGCTATTAATCTTTCAACTGGGGCGACCGGATGTCCTGCCGGTCGACGACTTCGGTGTGCGCAACGGGTTCCGCATCGCCTATGGCCGTCGCTCAATGCCGCTGCCGAAAGATGTGCGACAATATGGAGAACGGTGGAAGCCCTATCGCACCGCTGCAGCCTGGTATCTCTGGCGTGCAGCCGACCGTGAGAGGGAACCCAAGAAGGTTTCAGGCGTCAACGCATCATAGAGGTCGTGCTATGGCGGATGAGAAAAAACGACTCGACTCCAATGTCACAGGTAACTTTTTTGTCGATGCGACTTGCATTAACTGTGATACCTGCCGGCAGCTGGCCCCGGCAAGCTTTGAAGAGGTCGGTAGTTTTTCCGCGGTCACCCAACAGCCGACCGACCATGGGTCCATTCAACAGGCCTATCAAGCACTCCTCGCTTGCCCGGTTGGCGCGATCGGCACGGAGCACAATGACAAGATCCACATGCGGGACGCCATGGCGACCTTCCCGCTCCATCTGGAAGGCGGCGTCTACTACTGTGGGTTCAACTCGGATAAATCATTTGGTGCGAATAGCTTCTTCGTCGAACATCCGGACGGCAACTGGCTTGTCGATTCACCGCGCTACCTCAAACATCTCGTCGAGGCTTTCGAACATAAGGGCGGCATCGCGTACATCTTTCTCACGCATAAAGACGATGTGGCTGATGCAGAGAAGTATGCCGCGCACTTCGGCGCGAAACGGCTGATTCATCGGGCGGACCTCGAAGCGGCTCCGGATTCAGAATGGATCATTGAGGGATCTGACAGTAAGCAGGTCATGCCGCAGTTTTTGGTCATTCCCGTGCCGGGGCATACGGCAGGCAGCATGGCTCTTCTCTACAAGAACAGATTCCTCTTCACGGGAGATCATCTCTGGTGGGACTCGGCACATAAGAGGCTTGGAGCTCCGACCCGACTGGTGTGGAGGAAGCATGTACTAGTGGACTCCATCAAGAAGCTCCTCGACCACCCCTTCGAATGGGTGCTGGCAGGGCATGGGGATCGGGTTCGGCTCCCGGCTGAGGACATGCGCGCGCAGCTGCAGGCGTTGGTCGGACGTCGCCAGCCCGGTCACGTCATGTCATAACGATGTTCACGCGCCTCGCTCAGTGGATCGACGTCAACATTCTTTCCCTTGGCCGTGAGATGCGGCTCTCCTATCTGCCGCCCCTCATGGTCTACATGGCCTACGGCATCTCCGGCCTCACCGGCATTGTCGGGACCTTCTTCGTCAAAGACTACTTGGGGCTCTCCGCGTCATTTCTCGCGGCGCTGGGATTTTGGGCCGGTATTCCTTGGGCACTCAAGATGCCCATCGGACATCTTGTCGATCTCTTGTGGCGCTGGAAAGGCTGGCTGGTTGGCCTCGGAGCTGGGCTGCTGACCGCCAGCCTCAGTATCATGGCGGCGCTGATCGGGGACCGTGAAGTGATGACCTCGATCCTTCCTGCGGAAGTCTGGTACGTGATCAGCACCTTGCTGGGGCCGATCGGGTACGTGGTGCAAGACGCGGTTGCGGATGCGATGACAGTTGAGGCAGTGCCTCGCGTCGACGGGCATGGGCAGTTGTTCGACCCACCAACCCTCAAGCTCATGCACACAACGATGCAAACTCTCGGTCGTGTGGCGATCATTGGTGGCGGCATTCTGGTCGCGATCATCAACGTGTATGTCTTCACAGGGGTCGAGGGACTTCCACAAAAAGAGATCGTCGGGCTCTATCAACAGGTCTATCTCATGGCGTTGATCATCCCATTTGTCTCAGTGCTTGGTGTGGGGATGGCCTGGATGCTGCGTCAGAGGCACAAGAGGCGATTGCTCCAAGAAGGATTTTCCCTTGAGCAAGCCGGGCAGATGGTGAATGCACGTGATGACGTACAGGAGCCGACGAAGCCCAATTGGTGGATTCTAGGCGGGAGCCTTGCCTTTGTCCTGTTCACGCTGATGGTCGGATTCGGCGACTTCTCGTATAGCGAAGAGATTGTGTTTGGCGGATCGATGACCATCGTTGTGTTCTTGATGGCCCGGCTGGTTCGAGAGTTAGAACCCGACAAACGATTCACTCTGGTTGGGACAGCGGTCGTGGTATTTATCTTCCGAGCAATCCCAGGGACTGGACCAGGGACAACGTGGTGGATGATTGACCAGCTGAAGTTCGATCAACACTTTCTTTCCATCCTCTCGCTGATCGGCAGCACGCTCACCTTGGCGGGCATGTTCGTCTTTCGCCGCTTCATGGCCGAGCGGTCGATTGCGTATGTCGTGGGGTTTCTCACGGTGATCGGAACCATTTTGACCCTCCCGATCGTGAGTATGTTCTATGGCTTGCACGAGTGGACGGCGAGAATCACGGGAGGTATTGTCGATGCACGATTCATTGCGCTGATCGATACGGCGTTAGAGTCGCCGCTCGGTCAGATCTCCATGATTCCGATGCTGGCCTGGATCGCGAACACGGCACCAGCGAACTTGAAAGCCACCTTCTTTGCCGTCATGGCTTCATTTACGAATCTCGCCTTGTCGTTGAGTCAGCTCGGCACCAAATACTTGAACGATCTCTATGTGGTCACGCGAGAGGTGCACGACCAGGTTTCCGGTGCCATCCAAACGCCGGCGGACTATAGTC
>DATNCR010000131.1:0-3937 GCA_035607135.1 Nitrospiraceae bacterium | reverse complement strand
GAGATCAGCACTGGTGTCGAGGCTGGTGGTCTCTGTCGGGGCGGGCGGAGCCAAGGGGGTGTTTATGCCGGCCATGGGAACAAATTCTAGCAGACTTGGCTCCAACTTTTAATAGCCTGTCCTGATAAGCAAGTGGTTGGTCCTCGGCCAACGCTCTCGGATACACGATTGTGCATAGAGTCCGAAATGCGAGAGAGAGTCTGTCACCGGTTGGAGTTGGTGTGCCAGCGCCAGCATCTGGGTGTAGACGAGTGAGGCAGATGTTTTCACAAGGGCGAGTCCATATTCAAGCTGGTATCCCTCTTCAAGGGTCAGGCGACGTTTCGATAATCCTCTCACCAGGTCGAGGTCATACGCATGCCGTCTGAACGAGTCGTCCATGAGGTGTAGAAGTGCGGCAGGGCCTGGCACGAGACTGTTCCCGATGCGAAGGCTATGGGACGGCTCGAATAGTCCACGTTGGAAGCGACGGTCCCGGCAAAGCGCGGTATGGAAACGCGCGCGCCAAACAGGGTCGTGAACGTCCCGATCGATGGTCGCTGCCACGGTCAATGGAAGCGGTCCACTCACGTCATAGCCTTGCACGAGGCGTCCGGAATCGATGAGGTCAGGGAAGCTCATGCCCATACGGTCTTGGAACGCCGTCATCCCGGACATGGGGGTCAACTGCAGCGCCATGAAGTCGCGAAAATGGACGGTGGCAAAACGAGTCAGGAGCCGTGCCATAGTATCTGGGTGGCAGAGATGAAAGGGGTAGAACAGCGCATGGGGTGCTCGGGGTTGATTCATCGACAAAGTTTCATCGTCATGCTAGGGTCTGCGCGTGCGATATCTCTTCACGTCGTGGCTTGATTTCCTACTCATCTTTGTCCCGGCAACTATCGTGCTCGAACTCCTTCGAGTCGATCCACTGCTGGTCTTTGTCTCAGCTGGACTTGCCATTATTCCACTGGCGGGACTGTTGGGACGAGCCACCGAACATTTGACGACCCATGTCGGTGCCGGAATCGGTGCGTTGCTCAATGCCTCGCTTGGCAATGCCGCTGAATTGATTATTGCGCTGGTGGCTCTGCGAGAAGGCCTGCACGATGTCGTCAAGGCTTCACTCACCGGTTCGATCGTGGGCAACATCTTACTTGTACTTGGCGTCTCCATGTTTGCAGGCGGAATAAAATACGAGCGGCAGAAGTTTAACCAGACCGCTGCTGGAATGGGCGCCAGTCTCTTGCTTCTGGCCGCAGTGTCGCTCATCATCCCCGCCCTCTTTCACTTCACCGCTGCGGACCGTGGTGTCGTGATCGAGCAAAGATTAAGCTTCATTATATCATGTGTATTATTCACGACTTATATAGCAAGCTTATTGTTTACCTTGAAGACACATCGCCACCTGTTTGCTGGAGATGCTCATAATGCCTCGGACCTCGGAGAACAGCCTTGGAGCAAACGTGCCTCCATTATAGTGCTCGCCGTGGTGACCTGTCTCGTGGCCCTGATGAGCGAGATGTTAGTCGGTGCGCTTGAGCCTGCGGCGCAGCAACTCGGGCTCACACAAGTCTTCGTCGGGGTCATACTCGTAGCCCTTATCGGCAATGCGGCCGAACATTCTACGGCCGTGATGGTGGCACTGAAAAACAAGATGGACCTCGCCTATGGTATTGCCGTCGGGTCGAGTTTGCAGATTGCGTTGCTTGTTGCACCATTGCTGGTCTTTGCCAGCTATCTCTTCGGGGCCCCGTTGGATCTGGTCTTCACACCGTTCGAAGTCGCTGCGGTGACCATCTCGGTTTTGATCGTGGGATTCGTGGCGATAGACGGAGAATCGAACTGGATGGAAGGCGTGATGTTAGTCGGGGTCTACGTGATATTGGCCATTGCCTTTTTCTTCCTACCCGCCTAGCAGGATGCTGAAAAAGTCCGCCAGCTTCGTTCTCGGGTCATCGAAATCCTCAACGTACCCCAGAGGGTACGCATCCGGTTTCGACTCTCCTGCGGCCTTGCTGGACGGCCTTTTTGAGCATCCTGTGACGCACAAAGTTTTCCGGAGCCTAGTAGAAAGATGGCGGGTGTGGCGCACAAAACTTGATTCCGAGTATCCGGCTTTTCCCGTCAGTCTCGTGGGGCATTCGCGTCAGAATTTATCCATATCGATGACTTCCGTGGCTTCCCACAGATTCTTCTGCTCCGCATCCGCCAGTGCCTTCACCCGATCCTCTTCCGTCTCTTCACCGAAGTGAGTCGCTTGTGTCGGCACTGTCGATTCCTTCTTGGAAGGAGACGAATCTGCCTCTGGTGGCGACGGCTGTCTTTTCGACTTCTTGGCAGGATCCATATTAACGGGCATGGCAACTCCACTGTGAGATCCGTTCAGTTTCTATCCCACCCAAAGACAAAGTCAATACGCGTGGTGACTGTGAACGTTTTCAACAGCCTGCTAGTATAACTGCCCGGCGATCGTGTCTGCCTGCAGGCGACCTCGTGCAGAAAGTCTGCTGCGCTCACCGTTTTCCTCGATCAACTGTTCAGCGAATAACTGTGCGGTGACTGCCGTGTGCCCATAGTTTTCGGCATGCTGATGAAGATGAAATGTGGGAACTCCTCGAATAAGTCGCAAGCCGAAAATCACGGCATCGCGGAGTTGCTCCTTTTCCGACAGTCTACTGCGGTCTTCAATAGGCAAGCGGCTTTCCGCAAGGGATGTGTTGTAGACCGCAAGGTCGGCGACGTTGCCGAATCTCGTCCCGGCAAAATAGGACTGTGCGCTCGGCCCGAATCCAAGGTATTCGCCGTTGGTCCAGTAGAGCAGATTGTGTCGGCAGGCATATCCCGGTTTGGCATAGTTCGACACTTCATACCGCTCATAGCCGGCGTTACTGAGTATCTGTTGTGCAACCTGGTCCATTTCTATCTGAAGATCTTCGTCCAGAGCCGGACTTCGTCCGCGCTGGATGTTGGACGCAAGCCTCGTATCCTCTTCGACCGTGAGGGCATAGCAAGACAGATGTGTCGGTTCCAATGCAAGACAATGGGTGAGGGTCCGTTGCCAACTACCCAGGCTTTGCCCTGGGAGTCCGTACATCACATCGAGATTGATATTGGTAAATCCGGCTGCTCTGGCCTGCGTCACCGCCGTGACTGTCTCGCACACGGCACCAGGCCGTCCTATTCGAGTCAGGTCGCCATCATCCATCGATTCTGCGCCGAAGCTTATGCGGGTTGTGCCTGCCTGAAGCAGTTGCGCAAGGTCCTGGTCGGAGATGGTGGAGGGGTGCCCCTCAACAGTGATTTCACAGTCTGAGGTAAGGGTGAGAGCTGTGCGGAGTTCGGACAGGATCTCGAGAAGTTGAGTCGTGGCGAGTACCGTCGGTGTGCCGCCTCCAAGATAGACGGACTGGATGGGACGGCCTGCGGCCATGTGTTGGTGAGTCGACAGCCGGATCTCATGAATAAGGGATCGGACAAAAGTCTCTGCACGGTCCTCGCGATGGATTTCAAGATAGAAGGCGCAGAAGTCACATCGCTGCCGGCAGAAGGGGATGTGGAGGTATAGACCAAGGGGAGGGGTTGTCATGACAGGCTGAATCCTTGTGGTTTGGAGAAGTCCCGTGCGAGCACGATTTCAATTTCATCGGCAGGGGATATCCCGCGATTGCGTACATGTGCCTTCCAGGACTTGTGCTGACGCAACGATTCAAACATCACCTTGAGCAGATCGGGTTTGATTCGCGCTTCCCACTCGCGGACCCAGGCCTGGTTCTCCTCATCGCCCTCATACTCATCGGGGAAAGAGGCCTCCAGGCTGAATCGAAAGGTAAAGGTTTTCTCTTCTTGATACATACAGCTCCTCAGGAGTCTACCTGACATTGACCGTTCTACTACGGCGAACGACCCACGACCATCTGCGTCGTTCTCGACCAGAAAAAACCCTCAACGTATTCCA
>DATNCR010000121.1:0-17418 GCA_035607135.1 Nitrospiraceae bacterium | reverse complement strand
CATCCGCGGTGAGCACTTCGCCGCGATGAAAGAAGGGGCCATCGTCTGCAACTCAGGTCACTTCAACGTCGAGTTGGACATTCCCGCTTTGGAAAAGTTGAGCCGCAAGAAGCGCCTCATCAGACCCGGCGTCGAGCAATTTACGCTGAAGACTGGTCGTCGGGTCAGTCTGCTCGGCGAGGGGCGACTCGTGAACCTGGCGACAGCCGAGGGCCATCCCTCCAGCGTCATGGACATGAGCTTCGCCAATCAAGCCTTGGGAGCGGAGTACCTGGTGAAGAATTACCAGAAATTGGAGAAGAGGGTCTATCCGGTCCCGCCGGTCATCGACAAAGAAATCGCGCGCCTCAAACTCGCCGGCATGGGGATGAAGATCGATACGCTGACGAAGGAGCAGGTAAAATATCTGGCAAGTTGGGAGATGGGGACATAGCGGCGGGCCCGAGGCTCGCTGTCGCTCCCAGGCTCCCGGAATGACCCTTCCGGCCTCAAGCGAAGCGAACCTTCTGGAATTCCTTCAGCTGCGGTCGCTTCAGTGACCGCAGTCCTTCAGTCAGTTCCAGCTTTCACATCGCCCGAGGCTCGGTGGGTCCCCATTCCTGTGCCAAGGTCGCGCCAGAGAGTCTCAGGCCCACCTAGGGAAGAACTTTAAGATCTGCGCAATAGGGACCACCGCCGCACCACTCCTGCCAGAAAATGGAGAGGGAGTAAAGAAAAGGCCACCGGAAATGGTGGCCTTGTTGTTTGCGCTCACGAAAACGCTGACTGATACCACTCATCCCACAAAACAAGATGGCGACGAACGGTTCCTGCCTGGCTTCGTGTGACGGATGAACTGCCACGGCTCCGATGAACGCGCTCAACGACTCGATCCATGACCTCACCGCCTTTCTGAAGGATGCCCACATACATCGGGCGCAGGCCACGACGACACTCGATGAGCTCATGACCCTGGGGTGAACCCCTCCGGTGAGACACGACAATTAGCACACTCGTGTCTCAATCTAGGGGGTCAGTTCACGCCCTCCTTACTGGACGAACTTCAGAACTCAAATGATCAGCTGTTTCGGCGCCGCAAGACAAGATAGGCACTTCTAATAAGAGCCACGATGGCGAACGTCCATCTAATTATGAGGAGAAGGAAAACAATAGTAAATAATATGGGCGAACTTCCCAGACTCTTCGTTAAATCCTCTGCAATTAAAAAAATGGAAGGGCGAGAACTACGGCAATTTGATGCAGTACTCCAAAATTGTGCGGGCTGCCAAAGAAAAGCACAAAAGGAAGGGTCAAGCCGCAGACAGCTATGGCGACTATCATTGCCCATTTTGCCTCGCGGATCACCATTGATTCACGCATTCGTGTGTGCCTTAACCGCTACCGAGGTTAATTCATATTAAGTATAGGCTGGAATTCGCTACGCTGGGACACAGGCACCAAGGTCTTGAACAGCCAACCCTCTCTTGAATGCTGAGGTCACATGGGCTGACCTTACGACAATAAACTTCGTCGTCCCTGAGGAATAGTCGTCATGGACTGTGGTAATGACCGGGTCTAATGCGCCTTGATTGGTTAACTCAAAGAAAGTAATGCTGTGGGTAAAAGTCCGGGTTTGCACTGTGATATTCGTCTCGTCTTCATGCCATGTCCATGTCATCCCCGCGAGGTGGGCAATCAACACAACTTGTCACATGATCAGGATGGCGCAACATATGTTCTGCTCACGGATGCGGCAACTCACCCTCCTCGGCCATCCATTCCTCTAATTTGGGATATGGGTCAAAGAAAGAGAACCAGGGATCGAGCACCTTGGCTCGCTTCACCCGGTTATCAGGCGTGAACTCCAGACCCAGGTAACACGAGTTGCGAATAGGTCCCCCGTCCACGGCGCCTGCTCCTGGTAGGGGGGGAAGGAAGATCCCCCAATACCCGTTTGTTCGCATCCACTGATACACAAAAAATCGGTCCTCCTTCTCCAGCCGTTTGGCCGGGGCTCCCAATCTCAGCAGGACATCGGCCCGCGTCGTCTTGCCCGGCTCAAATGATTCAATGGTCTCTTTCGTGATTACGCCCACCCCTCCGTGCGAAGGGGTGGGGATGATCATGCACCCGCTGAGTCCGAGTCCCGTGAGGGCCAGCAGGGCCATTCCACCGAACATGACCATCACGTTAGATCGCCTAGACTTCGTTCGGATCATTTCACGAGCACCAAGCTATGTCGCTCAACGAGAGCGTCCGGTCCGAAGACAAGGATCAGGGTATTCCTACGTTCGGAATAACAGCGATTCGCTGCGCGAAGTGCTTCGCCCTGCTCGTCCGTTAGGCGCGTATTGATCAGACGCAGCTGGCCGTTCTGAGAGATATCCTCGCACTGCTCGTCGCTGAGGATTGTGTAGGTGAGGATTCGCCCCTCTTCATAGCGGTGATTAGGCTCACCCAGACGACGGAGGACCTCCTCTTTGGAGGTCTTGCCATCTTGAACGAAGGGAAGTCTCTCGCTGACGAGTTGAGGCTCTAGCTGCATGACTGTCGAGGCGCAGGCAAATAGGAGAGTGCACGCGAGGACCAATCCAATATTCACGCCGACGGCTCGCATCGATGTCCTCTCGCTCATGGAGGCGCTGCCTCAAAGGCTGCTCTCAGACCAAAGGAAAAGCAACCTCTGTGCCAGAACAGCTGCCACTCACCGGTCCGTTGGTTATCGTAGGATCGTCAGCAGAAAAGCATCCGACACATAGGGAAGGAGGCTAGTGACCCGAGGACGCGAGAGGCCTAATATTATGAACAGGAGTTCATGTAGTCGGAACGGTTGTTCAGGGCGAGGGACATACTTTTGCCCCAAGGTCCGGTGGCAAAACATTTGTTTTTGAATCACCCGGAGGTGAGATGCAACCCCGTGAATTTCCTCTGATCAATTAATCGTGCAGCGGGAAGGTTTTTGGACATGCTCAAAAGAACTCATTTTGGAACGAAGACTAGCAGAGACTGCGGTCATTTCCTAGGTTAGGGATGCACGTCTTCGGCAAAGCTGAGTTAACTGCTGTTGCACAGATGGACGCACCTGGGTAAACGCGAGGCCGAACTCTAGGTCCCGAGCCCAGCGAACCGTCGCAGCATCGATAATGAATGGGTTATCTTGATCGGCGGGGAAGATGCAGAACTCCAGCTCGGTTCCGACTTGAGCCATCACAGAACTTGTGACGCGACAGCCTCCAGGCGACAAGTCCTTCAACTCGCCGTCACCAGCCACCATCCGATTCTTCGATGAGAAGTGGGTTCGAAATTGGATGGCCACACGGGGGTACTGCCGGTTCTCTGTCTTGCCATCTCTTGGACCGTTAGGCATCTCTCGATCTCCTCACTCGGGCCAATCGACAACTGCTAGTGGATCCTAAGGCCTATCCCATCCCATCAGACCCACTCATACCACCACTGCACCCCTGGTGCCAAGGTATGAAACCGTCTCCTATTGTGCATTTTCAAATAGTAGGAACTCAGAATGCTAGGATACCATGGTTATAGGATCCTCCTTTCAGATACAACGAAGAATCAAATACAATACATACTGATGTTTAGAAATACTTTTCGGAATGGATCCGGCAAAGCCCACTTCCGCGTCGTGCTCACAATGGTTGAATAGCCGGAAACGACAAACCACTTCGCAGGATGCTCAAAATGGCTGTCCAGCAAGGCCGCAGGGAGCTCGGCGACTGAAGCGTACCCTTGGGGTATGTTGCAGGGAGACGGGCGACTGAAAACGATGCTGGGGGTCATTTTCAGCATCCTGCTAGTGCGATGGAAACAGCACCGCAATGACGCGCAACGGCCCGCCAGTCCCGCCGGAAATTTTCATCGGCAGGGCGATCACGTCGAATCCCCGATCCGGAAGATCTCGTAGATCGCCAAGATTTTCGAGCACCGGCACGTTTCTGGAGAGAAGCGCGACATGCGTCTCAAATGTGGTGGATTGGCCATAGTCAATCGAGGCGGTATCAATCCCGACGGCTTTGACCTGCCGCTGCTCCACAAGCCAGTTCGCAGCCGTAGGATGCAAGCCAGGGAAATGGAGCGCTCGTACACCCTCCGATCCTCTCAGCTCTGTTCCCAGGTACTGTTGCCGCGACGGCCAGTAGCGGGCAAAGCCAGTGTCGACCAGCACAATCGCGCCAATCGGTATTCGCTCGTGTTCTGCTTCCCATTGCTCAAAATCTTGGATGGTTACGAGGTAATCACGATCGCGGGCACATTGGGCAGTCACGTCGATTCGGACGCCGGCCCCAACTAAACGTTCGATCGGGACCTGATCCAGCGTCTGCCCGCCCTTGGAAAAATGAATGGGGGCATCGATGTGGGTGCCCCCATGTTCGGCCATCTCTAATCGATTCGACGCGTAATAGTATCCGCCCGAAGTATCACCCGCCTGCTGAAGAACGAGGCGGAAGTCCTGTTCAGTCGGCCAGA
This sequence comes from Nitrospiraceae bacterium, assembly GCA_035607135.1. GTDB lineage: Bacteria > Nitrospirota > Nitrospiria > Nitrospirales > Nitrospiraceae > Palsa-1315. Next base: position 12,957 of record DATNCR010000121.1, on the reverse strand, counting down.
CGATCGTGTCGGCCCCGAAGGAATGAGTGAGATCGATAAGACGCGACTGTTCCCAAGCGCGATGATCAAGCCGAGCATGACCAGCCGCGCATCCCACACCAGCCAGCAGGTAGAGGACGATGAGCCAGCCGGCTATCAGGATGCTGAAAAAGTCGCCCTGCTTACCCGCCCAACCCCTGCGCGCCGAGACGCGCTTTTCCTCGAGCTTCGATCTCAGCTCGCCAGAATCCTCAACGTACCCCATTTGGAGAACAAGCTGTCTTGGCAGCTTTGGGTGGGAGTGTGAGAAATGGTACGCCTCCGGTTCTCGCTCGCCTGCGGCCTTGCTGAACGGCCTTTTTGAGCATCCTGTGTGTTGAACTCCTGGTATCTCCCAGACGTGCAGACAAGTAAGATTCCAGCATGCCGACAGAGTTTTACCGTGGCCAGCTAACTGTTGCTTCACCCCCATCCATGAACAATTCGTTGGCTTCTTCAACATGACAGGCTCCTTCGTTGTGGAAAAATCTGGCAAATAGTCTCAGTCAACTGGGCAAGAAAGCAAACAGGGGCATTCTGCTTTTCATTCCGCGGTCGGCTAGGATTCGCGTGATGTGTGATAAAGTGAAACGGACGCTGACGTTGTGCGTACCGGAGGCTTCTATGGGATCGACCCCTTTCATTCCTCTTTCGCTCTCCGATTACGACATCTCCCCTGAACAGGGGTTTCTTCCTCAAGACCCTTGTGAAAACCTGCCCGACTGCACGACTCTGAACCATCTTGGGCATGAGTTACCGAAATTGCTGAGCGCTCGGACTGTACGGAAGTACATCGACGGGCAACGGCAGCTACTCCCTTCCATTCCCCCGACATGGCGCAGCGAAGACTATCGAGCTGCGATGCGGATCCTCTCGTTCGCCGGACATGCCTATGTGTGGGAAGTACCGGACCGGCCGGTTACAACATTGCCACCACAATTGGCACAACCTTGGTACGAAGTGGCGCAACGGCTTGGCCGTCCACCTGTCCTGTCCTATGCGTCCTATGCGCTGGACAATTGGCGGCGACTCGACCGGACTCAGCCGATTCAGCTCGACAACATGGTGTTGCTGCAAAACTTTCTCGGCGGTTTGGATGAAGAATGGTTTGTCGTGGTGCACATCCAAATCGAGCGGGAAGCGGGATCGGGACTGGCCGGACTCCTACGAGCCATGAATGGTGCTGCCGAGGACAAGAAGGACGAGGTCATACTTGGGCTTCAATCCTTGGCGTGGGCCCAAACAGCGATGCGCAACACGCTGCTCAGGATGAAAGAGCGTTGCGATCCCTATGTGTACTACAATCGTGTGCGGCCCTATATCCATGCGTGGAAGAACAGCCCTACCCTACCGAACGGGCTCATCTACGAGAACATCGAGGCCTACGCTGGGCAGCCACAACAGTTTCGAGGTGAGACCGGCGCACAAAGCTCTATTGTCCCCTGTCTCGACGCCGGACTCGGGATCGCCCATGCCCCTGACCCCCTGACCGTCTATCTGCAGGAAATGCGAGAGTATATGCCCCCGCGCCACCGTGCCTTTCTGCAATCCCTAGAGGCCGCCATCGATGACCAAGATCGCCCCCTGCTCTCCGGCTATGTTCGCGGCCGGATATCTCACAGCCCAGATCTCTGGACTGCCTATTGCACCTGCGTCGATCTCCTCGCTCAATTTCGCGAGATTCACATCGGCTACGCCGACAGCTACATTCACCGCCAGCATCAGGCCCACGCAAGTAATCCCACGGCTGTGGGCACAGGCGGCACACCCTTCATGACCTACCTCCAGAAACATCTGGACGAAACGAAACAGGCGAGTGTTTCGTAGGTCCTGCTGACCGACTCACCCATACATGGTTACTGGACTATCGGCTAGAGCGAACGGTTTGTGGCCAGCAGAGGGTCAACCGGATCGGCATTGACTAGACATGCTGAGCAGCATATCGTTTAATACATCTAATCCTTGGGAATAGGATTCTCAATCTGCACCAAAGGAGGCTCCGATGTCGGTCATGTGCTCACTGTCGGTCTGTAAGGCACAAGCCGGGATGTGCGGGCACGAAAAGGTGATGTTGAGCGTCGCCCTGCTCGCAGCTTTCGGCGTTGGAGCCTACTTCCTGATCAGCTGACCAGATGGGATAAAACGAATCACGTCCACCATGCTCACCTGGGCATGAGCTGTGTAAAAGCAAAACAAATCTTGGGGATTGCGACTAATCTTGCAGGATGCTCAAAAAGACCGTCCAACAAGGCCGCAGACGAATTGAAACCGGAGGCGTACCCTCAGGGGTACGTTGAGGATTTCAATGAGTCGAGAACGAAGCTGGCGGGCTTTTTCAGCATCCTGCTCTAGCGGGTATGGACCATCGGCAGTTCGCGCGAACTCTCTGCTTCCTGTTGAATCCGTAACCGTTCCAGGCGCGACTCTTCCATGACGTTGTTGAGCAGCTCGTCCGACATCTGAGTCAGTTGTGCCGCAGCATCTTTCATCTCGCCATGTTCGACCGCTCTTGAAAGCACTTCTGCCTTCGTCGCGACTGTATGCTTGCCTAAGAACGGCTTGATGATGAGGTAGACGACATCTCGTGCCGGCATGAACCGGAAAAACCGTCTCAGCAGCCGGTACGTCTGGAGGGGATAATGCAGGAGCTTATAGATCAACAGCCGCTTGAGCCCTTGACGGCGGACCTCATTGATCACTTCACCGGGCAAGCAGGTCGGATCGATCGCAGAACACTTAAAATATTTATACCAATCACTGGTTTCGCTGACCAACCCGCGTTTCACATATTCTTGCCAGAGCGGGGTTCCTCGATAGACACAGAGCCGATTGAACCCGAACGTATCGAGGGGTAACTTGGAAGCCAGGTCGAACGTGGCATTCATGTCCTCAACCGTTTCGTCGGGATTGCCCACCGTAAAGAAGCCATGCACGATCTCGATGCCTGCCTGTTTGGCATTCTTGACTGCTGTCGCCACTTCTTCCAGCGTCTGCTCTTTCTTGAGACGATCGAGAATCTTCTGACTCCCGCTTTCAATCCCGAACATGACCGTCCGGCAATGGGCCTTCGCCATAGCAGGAAACAAATGTTGTGCGACCGAGTCCACGCGCCCTTCAATGCCCCATTGGATCGTGAGCTTCTCGTCCATCACACCTTTGCAAATCGCCTCGATCCGCTTTGGTTGCAGCAGAAAATGATCGTCGACAAAATAGACCGACCCATAGCCGCATTCTTCGAGGTACTTGAGTTCGCTCACCACATGCTGGGCACTCCTCGCACGCCACTTGCCTTCGTTGAAGATCGGAATGTCGCAGAACACGCAGGGCCATGGGCAGCCTCGAGAGGTTTGCATGGTCGTGAACCGCTCCATCGAGAGTATCGCTGGTACGTCGAGGGGCATCGATTCAATGAAATCGAGCGGGAGACCTTCGCGATCGGGGAAGGGCCACTGATCGAGATGGCGTTCCATCGGCCGACCGGAATTCTGCACAACCTGGCCATCCTTGGCCCAGGTCAGCCCGGCAACACCGGCTGGGTCATCAATTCGTTCGAGTAGGTCCAAAAGTAACTGCTCGCCATCTCCTTTGCAGATGAAGTCCACTTCAGGGCACTGCAGTTTGACAAGCGCGGCATTCAAACTTGCAAAAACACCGCCGAACGCCAGTTTGACTGTTGAGTTGGCAGCACGAATCTGACGGGCCAAGATCTTCGCATAGGGATAGCTGGTCGTACTGAGAAAGCTAAGGCCGACCAGAGCCGGCTGTTGCCGATTGATTTCCTCGATAATCGTCTCGTTCGGCGTGTCGGGGTTCGCCTGATCGAACATCACACATTCGTGGCCGGCCTGTTTAAGCACAGACGAGAGGGACATGATGCCGATAGGCGGGAAACCCATCACCCGGATACGGCCGTTTTTCGCACGTGTTTTCGCTGGGAGAGCGTAGAACTGTGGGTCGCGAACGTGGATGAGAAATACGCGCATCCAGTCACCCTAACACGAATACCATGGCATGAGAAGGGAAATTACTTGTCACCCTTGGAGGGAAACCAAACAGAGCTGAGCCACAAAGACGAAGTTGAGATCGGTGATCGATCGACCACTACATCCCCACTTCTCAATTGTGCGACAAGAACGAGACGAGATCCTTACTTACCGCCCGAGTGCAACCTTGACCGCATTGCCAATTTCAGCCGGGTTCTTCACCACTCGGACACCGGCTGCCTCCAAGCTCTTCATCTTTTCGGCTGCCGTACCTTTTCCGCCGGAAATGATGGCGCCGGCATGGCCCATACGCCGTCCTGGCGGCGCCGTGATCCCGGCGATAAAGCTGACAACCGGCTTCTTCACGTTCTTCTTGATGAACTCAGCGGCTTTCTCTTCCGCATCGCCACCGATCTCGCCAATCATCACAATGGCGTGGGTCTCGGGATCCTTCTCGAATAACGCTAACACATCGACGAATCCTGTGCCATTGACCGGATCGCCGCCGATACCGACACAGGTTGTTTCGCCTAACCCAAGCGTCGAGAGCTGATAGACGGCTTCGTACGTGAGGGTCCCGCTACGTGATACGACGCCCACCACACCCTTCTTATGAATGAAACCCGGCATAATGCCGATCTTCGCTTCATCGACCGTGATGACGCCTGGACAGTTGGGCCCGATCAACCGGACATCTTTACCACGAAGCGCACGCTTGACCTTGACCATGTCATTGACCGGGATGCCCTCGGTAATACAGATCACGAGCTTGATGCCGGCATCGGCAGCCTCCAGAATCGCATCGGCGCAAAACGGCGGGGGTACAAAAATCAGCGAAGTGTCGCACTGCGATTTCTTCACGGCATCGCGCACCGTATTGAACACCGGAATGCCTTCGACCTCTTGCCCCGCCTTGCCAGGCGTCACGCCCGCAACAACCTGCGTCCCATATGCCTTGCACTGCGTCGCATGGAACGAGCCTTCCTTCCCCGTAATCCCCTGCACCACCACCCGCGTATTCTTATTCACTAAAATGCTCACAGTTCCCTCGTCTATTGAAGTTTGATTTCACCGTTAGTGGTATTAGCCGCGGACGTTGTGCACATACTTTCTTTCTCCTATCCTTCCCCACCACACAGGCAAAGCGGCGTCAGGCTGTCGAGAGCGACCTTGCCGAAGGAGCGGGGACCCGCCGAGGTTCGGCCGAGAAGGAAAGCGGAAACTGACCGAGTCTTCGAGGGAATTTCTGAAGGCTTCCGCTCGGCTGAACCCGGAAGGGTCGCTCCGAGAGGCACGGGAGCGATCGGCAGCCTACGCCGCTTTGCCCGTCAGCTTCACAATTTTTTGCGCCGCCTCCCACAGATCGTTGGCCACTTCCAGTTTGAGGCCGGACTCGGCCAACAACTTGCGGCCTTCATCTGCATTCGTCCCCTGTAGTCTGACAACCAGCGGCACAGTGATCTTCACTTCTTTGGCCGCCTCGATGACACCATGGGCAATCCGCTCGCAACGAACAATTCCACCGAAGATATTGATGAAGATGCCTTTGACGTTCGGATCTTTCAGCAGAATCCGGAAACCGGCAGCCACGGTCTCCTTCGTGGCGCCACCGCCGACGTCCAGAAAGTTTGCCGGTTCGCTGCCTGCCAACTTGATCACATCCATCGTCGCCATGGCGAGGCCCGCGCCGTTGACCATGCAGCCGATGTTGCCGTCCAGCTTCACATAGTTCAGCTCGTTTTTTCCCGCTTCGATTTCGAGGGGGTCTTCTTCGTTGAGATCGCGCATCTGCTGCACATCGGTATGCCTGAACAGGCCGTTGGCGTCGAACGAGACCTTGCCGTCCAGCGCGACGAGTTTCTTGTCACTGGTAATGACCAACGGATTAATCTCGACCATGGCCGCATTCTTCTCCATGAACAGGCGGTAGAGGTTCCCCATCATCTGGATGAACGGGGTCACCACTGCCGCTTCCATGGCAGGAAGGCCGAGTGCGAAGGCGATGTTTCGACCGTTGTACCCCTGAAATCCAACGGCCGGGTCGATCGCTTCCCGGATAATCTTTTCCGGTGTGTGGGCGGCGACTTCTTCGATCTCCATTCCGCCTTCCGTACTCGCGATAAACACGGGCCATCCACTATCCCGATCGACGACAATGCTCACATACAATTCTTTGGCAATCCCGGCCCCTTCTTCAATCAGCAACCGGCGCACTTCCCGGCCTTTCGGACCGGTTTGGTGGGTGATCAGTGTCTTGCCGATGAGTTCCTTAACCAGGCCGGGGACGGCCGCTTTGTCCTTCGTAATTTTGACACCGCCGGCTTTCCCGCGACCACCCGCATGAATCTGGGCCTTGACGACAAACACTGGTGTATTGAGTTCTGCCGCCCACGCCGCTCCTGCCTCGGGCGAGGTAATCTCTTTCCCGCGAGGTACCGGAACCCCGAACTGCGCAAACAATTGCTTAGCCTGAAATTCATGAACGTTCATGTCTTCTCCTTGCTGAACAACCGCGACAGGCGGGATCCGCGAGACGCCCTACGAATGAGGATGCCCGCCTCGCTTCTCCCCGCATCTCACTATTCTTTTCTCGTGTATGCAGGCAGGATCATGGGTGAGACGACGCTGCTCACATTGCCATGCTTCTTGGCGTCAGTGCGGAACCTCTTCAGATGCCCGAGCGTCAACTTCCCTTGCGGCATTGCAGCGGCACGGGCAGCGGACGTCAACCCCGATCGCTTCCCAAAAACCATCAGGTCAAGGAGCGAATTGCCCATCAATCGATTGCGTCCATGCAATCCGCCAGAGGCCTCGCCCGCCACGAAGAGATTTTTCACATTGGTTTCTGAATTGGTATCGATCTTCACGCCGCCGTTCTGATAGTGCAGCGTCGGATAGATCAACACGGGATCTTTGCTGATATCGATACCGAACCGTTCGAACTGCATCATCATCGCGGGGAAATGCTTCTCCACGGTGCCGGGACCCTGTTCGGCATCGAGGAGCGGGGTGTCGAGCCAGACGCCAATGCGCCCGGACATCGTGCGGATACCACGCCCCTCTTCACACTCGCGAATGATCGAGGAGGACACGACGTCGCGGGTATCCAACTCATTGACGAATCGGTCACCCTTCGCATTCACCAAATGGCCGCCTTCTGATCGAATACCCTCTGTCACCAATGCCCCGATGAGCTGTTCGGGGTAGACCGCGCCGGAGGGGTGATATTGGAACGTATCGATATGCATGAGTTTCGCGCCCAGTCGATAAGCCAGGCACAGGCCGTCGCCGGTCGCACCGTAGTGATTGCTGGTCGGAAATCCCTGAATATGGAGTCGCCCGATCCCGCCGGTCGCCAGAATGACGGATTTGGCGGCCACGACGATCTGACGATGGTTGTCCAGGTCTTTGAACACGGCGCCGGTGCAGTGTCCCATTTCGTCGCTCGTCAGCTCGACTGCGGCGCAGAACTCGAGTAACTGGATATTCTGGTTCAGGACCTCGTCCTTGAGCACCCGCATGATTTCAAGGCCGGTGTAGTCGGAACAGGTGAGGAGACGAGGCTTCGAACTTCCACCGCCCTTTTTCACGTGGAGATTCCCGTCTCCATCACGATCGAACAACACACCCAGGCCCAACAACCATTTCGCAATCGAGGGGCCTTCTTCGACCATCACCTTGAGTAGCTGATGGTCGTTCTGCATGTGGCCGCCCTTGAGCGTATCCACAAAATGGGTGACGGGCGAGTCCCCTGGTGCGACAGAAATTTGCATCCCCCCTTGAGCCATCACGCTGTTGGAGTCGCCGAGACGGAGTTTTGTCGCCAGGATGACCTTGGCGCCTGCCCCGTGGGCATGGAGCGCAGCCGCACAACCGGCGCCCCCCCCTCCAACCACCAACACATCGGTCGTATAGTCGGCCGTCAGATCAAATTCCTCGGCAATCGGGCTATCACCCTCCAGCAAGGTCGCCAGCTCGACCACCGTCTTATCCCCCTCATTGGGACCAAAGCGGATCGGCCGATAGGCTCGCTCACGAAAATCCGGATGATATTTGTGGATCAGTTGGTCACGATCCGCTGGAGAGAGTTTGGGAAGAGTCTGCTTGCGTCGAGCATCCCGCGTCTTATGTACGATCTGTTGAAGGGCGTGGACGTCCATGATTTTGCTTTCAGCTATTAGCGTTCAGCTTCAATTCCAAAAGCTGAGGCCTGACCGCTCATCGGCTACTTTACCGTCGCGCAGTGATCGGCCAGTTCCTTTTCGGTCATGTTGAGGATCTTGGTCCACTCGTCGTTAAAACGACCGTCCTGGATATCCTTGATGCGACTATCCAGACCCAGAGGCTTCTCGGTGAGATGAGCCCCCTGCGCCCGACTCACATACAGGGCCACGAGGTTGGGGGCGATGTCCGCAATGCAGACCGGCGCGCACATTCCGCACATCACGCAATCCATGAACATCTCGGACACGCTCTTAAAATCCCCGAAGACGGCCTTCCAGACTCCCTCCCGGACATCGATCTGCTGGGGGCAGGCTTCGGTACAGGCGTTGCAATTTCGGCAGAGCGGCGCTTCAGGATAGAGATTAAAGAGGTCTTGCTTCGGATCCTTGAGCATGTGAATGTCATAGGTGGCCTTCCGAGCTGGAAATGGCGGCATCATCGTGATCGACATCCCGTCCTGCACCGCCATTTGGCAAGCCAGACAGGTTCTCACTTTTGGGTCGTCCTTAGTCCGATAATACGCGGCGCACGCGCCGCAGAAGCCACCAAGACAGCCGGCTCCGCGGACGACTTCCTGGCCCGAGTACCAGAGGGCCTTAATGATCGTGATCCCCTCCGGCACGTCGTACTTCTTACCGGCGATCTCGATGCTGACCATCTTGTGCCGGATAACTTCGGGCTGATCGATGACGTTTTCTTTGTCTTCTTGTGCCATGTTCTTCAACCGGGTCAGGGGTGAATGGTAAGGAGGACAGTGAGAGACAACCCCTCACTACTCACCCTTACTCCTCACTGTCACTAGGCAATCGCATCGACAATGGCATTCAAGGTGTGGCTTGGACGCATTGCCTTGGACGCCTTCGCATCGTCAGGATGATAGTATCCGCCGACATCGACCGGTTTGCCTTGCGCCGCAAGCAGCTCGCTTGAAATCTTGGCTTCGTTCTGTTCGAGTTCTTTGGCGATCTTCACAAAGCGCCCTTGCAGACTCATGTCTTGCGTCTGTAGAGCCAGCGCTTGCGCCCAGTACAATGCCAAGTAAAAATGGCTCCCGCGGTTGTCGATTTCCCCTACCTTGCGGGCCGGCGACTTGTTGCTCTCCAGGAACTTCGCGTTGGCCTGGTCGAGCGTATCCGCCAGCATCTTTGCCGCTTGATTGTTGGCCACTTTGGCCAAATGCTCCAACGATGCGGCCAACGCCAGGAATTCACCCAGCGAATCCCATCGCAGATAGCCTTCCTCTTGGAACTGCTGCACATGCTTCGGCGCAGACCCTCCCGCACCGGTTTCGAAAAGACCACCGCCGTTGAGCAGTGGAACGATGGAGAGCATCTTGGCGCTGGTCCCAATTTCGAGAATCGGGAACAGGTCGGTCAAGTAATCGCGCAAGACGTTTCCTGTCACAGAAATCGTGTCCTTGCCTTCCTTGATTCGTTCCAACGAGAGCCGTGTCGCGTCGGCCGGGGTCATGATCCGAATATCGAGACCCTTCGTATCGTGGTCTTTCAAGTAGCGTTCGACCTTCGTGATCAATTGCGCATCATGTGCTCTGGTCTTGTCCAGCCAGAATATCGCCGGAGCTCCTGTCGCCTTTGCGCGCGTGACGGCCAGCTTGACCCAATCCTGGATCGGCGCATCCTTCACCTGGCACATGCGCCAGATATCCCCTTCTTCGACCTGATGCTCCATCAATGTCTTCCCTGCCGCATCGACCACGCGAATCGTGCCGTTCCCAGGCACCTTGAAGGTCTTGTCGTGCGAGCCGTATTCTTCGGCCGCTTGGGCCATGAGACCGACGTTGGGCACGCTCCCCATCGTCTTTGGATCGAAGGCACCGTGCTTTTTACAGAATTCGACGACCTCGTGATAGACCGGAGCGTAACTGGCATCGGGGATGACCACCTTGGTATCTTGAAGCTTGCCTTCCGGATTCCACATTTTCCCCGAGTCGCGAATGACCGGCGGTATGGAGGCATCGATAATAATGTCACTGGGCACGTGCAGGTTGGTGATCCCCTTGTCGGAATTCACCATCGCCATGGGAGGCCGCTTCTTATAGACCTCTTGGATATCGGCTTCGATCGCCTTGCGTTGATCGTCCGGCAAAGCCTTGATCTTGATATACAGATCGCCGATACCATTGTCCGGGTCCACACCCAACTTTTTGAATGTGTCCGCATGCTTTTCAAAGACGTCTTTATAGTAGACCGTCACGGCATGACCGAAGATCTTGGGATCCGAGATCTTCATCATGGTGGCTTTCATATGGAGTGAGAATAGGACACCTTTCTTTTGCGCGTCCTGGATCTGCTCTTCCAGGAACGTGCGGAGTGCACGGGCGCTCATGAAGGTGGCGTCGATCACTTCACCGGCCTGCAGCGCCACTTTCGGTTTGAGCACGGTCGTCTTCCCATCCTGGCCGATGAATTCAATCCGTGCATCGGTCGCCTGGGTTGTCGTCATCGACTTCTCATTGGACCGGAAGTCCCCACCCTTCATATGGGACACGTGGGTCTTGGAATCCGGGCTCCAGGGCCCCATCTTATGCGGGTGCTTCCTGGTATGGGCCTTCACGGAGAGCGGCGCGCGGCGATCGGAGTTGCCTTCGCGCAGGACCGGGTTGACGGCACTCCCTTTGACTTTGTCGTACCGTGCCTTGACCTCCTTCTCTGCGTCGTCCTTCGGATTCTCAGGATACTCGGGAAGCTTGTAGCCTTGCCCCTGCAGCTCCTTGATTGTCTCTTTCAATTGAGGAAGCGAGGCGCTGATGTTCGGTAACTTGATGATATTCGCCTCCGGCTTCTTCGCCAGTTCACCCAATTCGGCCAACGCGTCCGCTTGCTTTTGTTGAGGCGTCAGGTACTCGGGGAACACGGCAATCATGCGTCCGGCAAGCGAGATATCTCGCAGTTCGACGGCCACACCCGCAGCCTTGCTAAAGGCATTGATGATCGGCAAGAACGAATAGGTTGCGAGCATCGGTGCTTCATCGGTTTTGGTGTAAATTATTTTCGATGCAGAAGCCATGATGATGTATCTCCTAACTACTTGTTAATTAAGCGCATTTAACGCTGAACCGGCCTTGAACCACGCAATCTGCGGCTCGGTGATGCTGTGGTTCGCCTGAATGGTGAGTGACGTACCATCCGGCTTATGGATGGTCACTTGCACCGGTTTGCCAGGAGCCAGACTAGTGAGCCCTGTCACGCTGATGCGGTCCTGCTGATCGATCTTCTCGTAATCCTTCGGATCTGCAAAGGTCAACGCCAAGATCCCCTGTTTCTTCAAATTGGTCTCATGAATACGGGCAAAACTCTTCGTGAGGACGACGCGCACATTGAGGAACCGGGGCGACATCGCGGCATGTTCGCGGCTGCTCCCCTCGCCGTAGTTCTCGTCGCCGACCACGATGGAGCCGATGCCCTTGGCCTTATACCGGCGAGCGATCTGCGCCATGGTTAGCCCCGTTTCGCCCGTCAACACATCCGTACCCTTGCCCGGTTCCGGAAAAAATGCATTGTTCGCACCCAGGAACATATTGTCGCTGATCTTGTCCAAATGGCCGCGGAACTTGAGCCAGGGCCCGGCCGGAGAAATATGGTCTGTCGTTGTTTTGCCCTTGGTCTTGATCAAGAGAGGGAGTTTCTCAAAATCCTTACCGTCCCAGCGTGGAAAGGGCTGCAATAATTGTAGTCGCTCGCTGGTCGGTGGAACTTCGACGGTCAAGCCCTCGCCATTGGCTGCCGGTGCAACGAATCCTTCCTCACCCTTTGCAAAGCCCTTGGCCGGAAGCTCTTCACCCTGTGGCGGCAGGAACTTGAATTCCTTACCATCCGCTCCCTTGATATTCTGATGAACTGGATCAAAGGCCAAATCGCCGGAGATGGCATAGGCGGTCACAATTTCAGGACTCGCAAGGAACGAGAGAGTTTCATTGATACCGTCGTTTCGACCAGGGAAGTTCCGATTAAAGGAACTGACGATCGAATCCGCTCTGCCCTTCACGCCATCGGCACGCTTCCACTGTCCGATACAAGGACCACAAGAATTGGACAACACCGTGCCACCCAATTTCTCAAATGTGTCCAGGAACCCATCGCGCTTCATCGTATGATAAATACGCTCGGAGCCAGGCGACACGAGGAACGACGTCTTCGCTTTGAGCCCAGCCTTCAACCCTTGCTGGGCAATGTGGGCCGAACGGCTGATGTCCTCATAGGATGAATTGGTGCAGCTTCCGATGAGGGCCGCCTTGAGTTCGACCGGGTAACCCTTCTCCTTGGCTTCTGCCGCCAGCTTGGAAATGGGTCGCGCGAGATCCGGCGTATGAGGCCCGACGACATGGGGCTCGAGCATCGACAAATCGACTTCGACAATCTGGTCGTAGTATTTCTCGGGCGACTGAGAGACCTCTGGGTCCGCCACGAGCAACGATTTATTGGCAATCGCAAGGTTGGCCAGATCGGCTCGATCCGTGATGTTCAGATAGGCGACCATCTTCTGGTCGAAGGGAAACACCGAGGTCGTGGCGCCTAGTTCCGCACCCATATTGCAGATCGTGCCCTTACCGGTGGCGCTGATGGTTTCCGCACCTGGCCCAAAGTATTCGACGATCTTGTTCGTGCCGCCCTTCACAGTAAGTAGGCCGCAGAGGTAGAGAATGACGTCCTTCGGTCAGGCCCATCCGCTCAACTTGCCGGTAAGACGGACGCCGATCAGCTTAGGATGGAGG
>DATNCR010000100.1:0-4082 GCA_035607135.1 Nitrospiraceae bacterium | reverse complement strand
CGTTTTTCCGGCTCCGGTGGGGCCTACGCATAAGATAATGCCGTGTGGTTTCTCCGTGATTTCCAGGAGTGTCGCGAGCGTGGCCGGAGCAAACTCCATGGCATCGAGTGGGAGGGGCTCCTTCGCCGTGAGTAACCGCATGACAACGTCTTCGTTGTTGCCGGCAGTCGGCAATGTCGCCACCCGCAGCTCGATTTCTCGATCCTGGTTCAGCTTGAAGCAGATCTTCCCGTCCTGCGGTTTCCGGCGTTCGGAAATATCCAAACTGGACATGATCTTGATACGGGACACCAACGCTCGGCGATAGATCGCGGGAATTCGCATATAGGTCGAACAGGTACCATCCACGCGAAACCGGATGGCTGTTTCCTTGCGATCCGAGTAAGGCTCGATATGGACGTCAGACGCCTCTTGCCGGTAGGCTTCGACAATGATCTGATTCGCGAGCCGTACGATCGCAGAATCGTTTTCGTCAATGCCGTCAGAGTCGTTGTCGAGAGCCTGCTCTTGGTGAGCATCGTTGACCAGCTCGCCCAACGTGTCCGCAATGGACCCACTGTCGGTGTCTCCGATCGTGGCGCTGAGGAACCGCTCAATATCACACCGCAGGCCCAAGGCATACCGTATTGTCAGGCCGGGGAAGGCGCGCTGGATGTCATGACCTCTGTCAAGATCATGTGGGTTGTCGATCAGGACATCCAGGATGTCACCCTGTCGCTTTAGCGGGAGCCAGTGGTGCCTACGAAGGTAATCGTGACTGAGATTATTGAGGAGTTGAGGATCAGCCAGGGTCCGTTTGTCGTACGGAATATAGGGGCAGTCGAAGAACACGCTCAATGTCTTGCCGAGTGCCGCTTTCGGGATGCGGTACTTCTCGATCAGGAGGCCTTCCAGGTCGGTGACCCCCTGCAGGGATTCCTGAACCGCCTTCACGAGATCCGCCTGGCGGATGAAGCCCTCATGGATCAAAGGATCATAGGCACGGGGTTCGATGGTTTTCTGGGCCGACTTCTGCATTGTTCCTATCGCGTGGGTCATGGAGAGAACACGATGTCCGTTTGAGTGTACGGTTGGCCGGCCGCGACAATAGTAAGTATAGAAGTATTTTCACCGTTCACAATGAATATCAAAAAGGAGTACAACCCTTCTCGGGCCTATCGCATGCGGGAAGGTGGCAATAAACCAGGGGATGATAAGGCTATTGAACGGGGTTGATGATCTCGAAGATAGCTGAATAATCGGAATCACCAAGCCCCTGTTCGATGGTTCGTTCCAGTAATGGCCTGATTCCTTCCAGACTACTCGTTGTCAATGCGTAACCGGAGGCTTCTCTGAGGAAGAGCTCCGCGTCCTTCAGAAGATGACGTGTAGAAAAGTTTGGATGCTGATAGTCTCGGGTCAGGAGTCGCGGCAGTTTCTTTTCGAACGCCGGGGCAAACAAGGCGCTTTCTCTCAAGATGGCCATAAAAGTGTCTACGGGAACACCTGCTCGCTGGACCAATCCAAGGCTTAAAGCGAACGCCGATATTTCCGCAACAATCAACTGATTGAGCGCGAGCTTCAGGGACGCGGCCTTTCCGACAGGACCTATTAGACGCGGCTCCCGACACAGCGCACGAAACAGTGGACCCCACTGGACAAACTGTCCCTCCGTCCCACCGACCATCATCAAAAGTGTCCCGGCTTGTGCTTCCGCAAGGCTTCCCAGCACCGGGGCCTCGCAATAGGATCCGCCGACTTGTTCGATCTCAGCCTGCAGGGCCAGGCTCTCGTCCTGAGCGATGGTGCCCATTTGGATCACAGTTTTACCGCGGAGGACCGCCAACGAGGCCGGTATCAGCAGGACGGCACGGATTGCCGCTGCATTGGCCAGCATGAGGACCACACAGTCGGCTTGAGCGATCGCCTCCTCCGGTCGGGTGACGACGGTAACGCCGTAGGCCTGGAGGGGAAGCGCCTTTGACGTGGTTCGGTTATAGACCGTGACGGTATGGCCGACCGACTGAAGCCGTTCGGCAATGGTTCGACCCAACAGACCGGTTCCCAAGAGTGCGATAGTCAAGGATCAGCTCACTTTCGCGGTGGATGCGAGAGGGCATGTTCTGCATGGGCCTGGAGTTTGGCACGCAGACCTTTGTCGGCCGTGGCGGCGACAGCGATGACACCATGAAACATCGGTGTCGGTTGATTGAAGACAAAAGGCTTCCCAGCTGCATCGCTGATCGTGCCTCCGCCTTCTTCGATGAGCAGGACTCCGGCCGCGAGATCCCATTCGTTTTCCGGCTCGATGGTGAGGGCAGCCTGGACACGACCAGCTGCGACCAGGGCCAGTGCATTGGCGATGGAGTACATAGGGCGGCACCGAGTAGTCTCGGCGAGCGTCGACCATCGACCGATCCGGAGTTCCCACGCATTGACCATGATGACAGGATTGCAGTCATGAGGGAGCGAGTGGGTCAGAGGTGTGCCGTTCAAGAACAGTCCGCCGCCGCGCACTGCAGTGAAAAGTTCATCGGTTGACGGATTGAGGATTGCGGCGATGACCGGTGCGCCTCGTTCGACCAAGGCGACAGAAATGCAGAACTCCGGCACCCGATTCACCAGGGCCTTTGTGCCGTCAATGGGGTCGACAATCCACACGCGCGCATGGGTGAGTCGGGCTGGATCGTCGGGGGATTCTTCCGAGAGCCATCCATCCCTTGGAAACTCTCGGCGCTGCATCTCATGCAGGATTCGGTTGACCTCGAGGTCTACGGTGGTGACCGGCGAATGGTCTGGCTTGGTCTGGATTTCGAAACCATCCCTGACCATTTCACCGACCTTCACGCCGGCCTTCCGGATCGCTTCGACCAACGTACTGAGCTCCCGGTCCATCGTGCATGCCTCGCGGAGTGGAAGAAGAAGAGTAGCAGGTCTTACCGGATCGGCAAAGCGGAAAGACAGCCGCTGTGGACTGGCGCCGACGGTCCTCTTGACCCTCGGCGAGAACATGCGTACAAGCAGGGGATCCTGCGAGGTCACAACCGATGAAGCTGGTACAGAAACGATCCAGAAAGACGGGACTTCCCCCCGGGACCCTTGTCCATATCGGCGAGAAAAAAACGGACAAGGTGACGATTACGGCATTCAACTACGCCGGTACCCGCTGCGATGAGCGCCGGGACCTGTCGCTCGCTGTGATCGCGCCCCCGACCGATGGGTCCGTGACGTGGGTGGATGTCGGGGGCGTTCACAATATGGACATTCTGGAATCATTCGGGAAACAGTTCCAGCTCCATCCCCTTCTTCTTGAAGACATTGCCAACACCGATCAGCGGCCGAAACTCGACGACTATGACACCTACTTGTTTCTGGTCATGAAAATGCTCTCGGTCACCGATCGACAGGATATCGTCGTCGAACAGGTGAGTCTGGTCCTTGGACAGAGCTTTGTGTTGTCCTTTCAAGAAAACGGGGCCGATGTCTTCACGCCGGTCCGGGATCGTCTCCGTGGGGGGAAAGGACGCCTCCGGCAATCCGGGGCTGATTACCTGCTGTATGCATTGATCGACGCGATCGTCGATCAATACTTCACGGTGGTGGAGGTGTTAGGCGAGAAGATTGAAGCACTGCAAGATCTGGTAGTCAGCGATCCGAAGCCGGAGACGCTGCACCAGATTCACGCCCTCAAGCGGCAAGTGCTCTTTCTGCGGCGGGCGGTGTGGCCACTCCGTGAAGCGACCAACAATCTCTCCCGATCGGAATGCCCCCTCTTACAGGAACCGACGAAGGTGTTCTTCCGCGATGTGTACGATCACGTGGTTCAGATTGTGGACACGATCGAGACGCTGCGCGAAATGGTCTCAGCCAGTCTCGATATCTATCTGTCGAGCATCAGCTATCGCCTGAACGCCGTGATGAAAGTCCTGACAATCATTACGACGATTTTCATGCCGCTGACCTTTATTGTCGGTATCTATGGAATGAATTTCGAGCACATGCCGGAACTGAAGTGGGAGTGGGGCTATCCGCTGGTACTCGGCATGATGGCGGCAATCGCGATCGCCATGCTCGGATTTTTCATACGGAAGAAGTGGATCTAA
>DATNCR010000097.1:0-4422 GCA_035607135.1 Nitrospiraceae bacterium | reverse complement strand
CATCGATGAGGTCGGGGCCGATGCGGCCAAGTTCTTTTTTTTGATGCGCGATTCCAACTCGCACCTGGACTTTGACCTGGAACTGGCAAAGCAACGTTCATCCGACAATCCTGTGTACTATGTGCAGTATGCCCATGCCAGGATCGCCAGCCTCTGGCGCGTTGCGGCTTCGCGAGGCATCGCCTCTCCCCTGCCGAGCGAGACGGATTTGACGGTCTTGACGGACCCGGATGAATTGGGATTGATCCGCAAGCTCTCGGCCTATCCCGCGGTCCTGCAGGGGAGTGCGATGGCTCACGAGCCTCACCGGATGACCTATTACCTTCAGCAGTTGGCCGGGCTGCTGCATACGTTTTACAACAAGCACCGGATTCTACCTCCCGCTGCGGATCGAGATTTATTGGCGGTCACACCGGAAGGATTAGTTCCGGGTGAGGGGGTGCAGAAAGAGGTACTGGCCCCTGAACGGACAGCGGCGAGATTGGCACTGATGCGAGGAGTCCAGCAGGTGTTAAAGAATGGACTCAGCGTGCTTGGGATTTCCGCACCAGAACAGATGTAGCAGGCAAGAGGGACAGTGGACTATTCAGTGCAGCAGGCGGCTGGTGACACGAATGCGCGATTGGGGAGACTCACCACAGCCCACGGTGTGATCGACACACCGGCGTTTATGCCGGTTGGGACATTGGGACCGGTGAAGGGAATTGATCCAGTCGACCTCGAGCAGCTTGGGTATCGTCTCCTGCTGAACAATGCCTATCACCTGTATCTTCGGCCCGGGCATAAAGTCGTGGCGGAGATGGGTGGCTTGCATCGGTTCACCGGATGGCCGGGCGCCATCTTAACAGACAGCGGCGGGTTTCAGATTTTCAGCCTTGCCAAGTTGTGCAAGGTGACGGACGAGGGCGTAAGTTTTCAATCGCATCTCGATGGGTCTACGCATTTCATCACACCGGAAACAGCCATCGAAATTGAAGAAGCGTTGGGGGCCGATATCATGATGGCATTCGATCACTGTGTGGCCTTGCCGGCTGAGAAAGAGGTTGTACGCGACGCCGTGCGACGCACCACTCATTGGGCGCAACGCTGTCAGTCCAGTCGGCGCCGCACGGATCAAGCGCTCTTTGGGATTGTGCAAGGCGGATTGGATGTCGATCTCCGTGTGACTTCGGCGCGTGACCTCGTCAGGCTTGGCTTCGAGGGCTATGCGGTCGGAGGACTCTCGGTGGGAGAATCGAAGGCAGAGATGCATGCCATGTTGGATGTGACCGTGCCCGAGCTGCCGGCTTCGAAGCCGCGATATTTGATGGGTGTTGGCATGCCGGAGGATTTGATCGAAGGTGCCTCACGCGGGATCGACCTCTTCGACTGCGTGGTGCCTTCACGGCATGGGCGGACCGGCTCGCTCTTTACGAGTTTCGGGCGTGTGGTGATCAAGCAAGCACGGTATCGTCGCGATGAACAGCCGATCGATCCAACCTGCGGATGTCCGGTCTGCGCGCGCTATTCGCGAGCCTATCTCCATCACCTCTTTCATGTAAAAGAGATGCTGTCGTCAAGACTGAACACGATTCACAATCTTTGGTATTTTGCCGATCTGATGCACCGAGTACGGTCAGCGATCGCAAAGGGAACATTACGGTCGTTCAGGGACGAGTTTTACCGATCCCGCGAGCATACTGCAACGGATGTCTCAGCCGCAGATGTGGCTGGGCTCGATGAGCATCGGCATCCCGGATGGGACTAACCCGGTCGAGGAGGAGTGTGTATGGTCATGCAATCGGTCGCATGGGCTCAAGTGCTCGGAGGAGGGGGTGCGGGTGCCAATTCGACGTACGGTACGATCTTGTCCCTCCTTCCGTTCGCGCTGATCTTCGTCATTTTCTATTTCTTGGTCATTAGGCCGCAACAGACACGTGCGAAACAGCAGAAGGAGTTGCGGGAGGCCCTGAAGAAGGGCGACAAGGTGGTCACAGCATCAGGTATCTGGGGAACCGTGACGAATCTTGGGAAGGAAACGGTGACGCTGCAGATCGCCGATACAGCCAAGATTCGGATACAACGGGACCAGATCGCCCGATTGCGTGGCGGCGACGAAGAAGAGAAGGATAAGGACTCGTAGCATGCGAGTGACAAAGGGGTTACAGAAGACATGAAAAAAGTGGGTATGCGGTTAACACTGTTGGTGTCGGTCGTGGTGCTGTCGGTGATTTTCTTTATCCCGTCCTATCTGCCGTTCTATCAGGCATTGCCTGGATGGTTGAAGCAGGTGATGCCGAGCAAAGGCATTACGCTGGGTTTGGACCTCCAAGGCGGGATTCACCTGGTCATGGAAGTGGATGAAGATCGTGCGGTCGAGATTGCCGTCGATCGATCTGTCGTCTCTCTTCAGGATGGGTTGGTCGATAAAAAAATTCCCGTCGAGTCTGTGATGCGGACGGGACCGACTCAGATCACGATCCAGTTTCAAAACGCCGAGCTCAAGGCGCAGATTCAGAAGATGATCGATGACTATCCGTTCTACAGCGAGACGGAGTCCGCCGGGTCGGCCAACCGTCTGGTGTGGGAGTTGCGGGAGGCCGAGGCCAAACGGATCAAGGACTCGGCGATCAACCAGGCACTGGAAACGATCCGGAACCGCATTGACCAGTTTGGTGTGGCAGAACCGATCGTGCAGCGGCAGGGGTTGAAGCAGATCGTCGTGCAGCTACCCGGAGTCAAAGAGCCCAAGCGCGCCAGGGATCTGATCAAGGAGACGGCGTTGCTTGAATTTAAGATGCTCGACGAGGACAACCAGCAGAACCTCGATTTGCCCGCCCGTATTCCAAAAGATAAAGAAGCTGAAGTTCTGCAACAGGCTGAGGCAAAGCTGCCGGTAGGCGACCAAATCCTCTTCGAACGGGGGGTCGATAAAGATACCGGACGGGAATATCGTGTTCCCTATCTTGTGAAAAAGCGAGTCATGCTGACCGGTGATGTCTTGAGTGATGCGCGGGTCTCGATCGGTCAATTCAACGATCCCTACGTATCGATTACGTTTGACTCCAAGGGCGGCCGGGAATTTGAACGGATTACAGGCGACAATATCAAGAAGCGAATGGCCGTTGTGCTCGACAACACGATCTATTCGGCACCGGTGATTCAGGATCGCATTACCGGGGGGCGGGCGCAAATCACCGGGACCTTTTCCATGCAAGAGGCGAACGACTTGGCCATCGTGCTCCGAGCCGGCGCTTTGCCGGCTCCGCTGAAGATCATTCAAGACCTGACGGTCGGACCGTCGCTAGGGCAGGATTCGATCGAGAAAGGTATGCAGGCCACACTGTTTGCCGGAGCCCTGGTGCTGGTGTTCATGATTGTGTATTACCGGATATCCGGGGTGATTGCGGACTTTGCCCTCGTCCTCAATCTATTCTGTTTGATGGGAGCCCTTTCTGCCCTGAATGCAACCTTGACCTTGCCGGGAATTGCCGGAATCGTGCTCACGATCGGGATGGGCGTGGATTCAAACGTCCTGATCTTCGAGCGGATTCGGGAAGAGCTTCGACTTGGGAAAGCCGTTCGGTTGGCGGTGGACGGAGGATATGACAAGGCGCTGCTGACAATTGTCGACTCCCACGTGACCACGCTGATCACGGGGGCGGCGCTGTTCCTCTTCGGCACTGGGCCGATCAAAGGATTTGCCGTGACATTGTGCCTCGGAATCGGGATCAATCTGTTTACGGCCCTGGTTGGCACCAAGGTCATCTTCGACCTCTTGAATCAACGACCCAAAGTGGAACAGTTAAGCATCTAGTTCGAAGGAGCCGGCATGTTAGAGATCCTCGGAAAAACCAATTTCGATTTCATGGGAAAGCGCCATTTGGCCTTTATCTTTTCCGGCATTATGGCGGTACTGGGAATTGTGGCGATCGTCCAGATTTCCCGGGGCGCTGCCAACCTCGGTATCGATTTTGCCGGCGGAACCGCGGTGCAGTTGAAGTTCGACCAACCGATCCGGATCGACGAAGCGAGGAAAGTCTTGGAGGCACACGGCCTGAGCAATGCCGAGCTGCAAGAGTTCGGTCAGGAGAACAAACTCCTGATCCGCTTGAAGGCTTCGACGACCATCGAGGAGAAGGTCGCCGATCGGGTCGTGGCGGTCTTTACAAAGGAGTTTTCTTCGAACCATTTCGTGGTCGATTCCAGTACGGAAATTGGACCGACTATCGGGCAGAAACTTCAGCAGGATGCCCTCATTGCGGTCGCCATTTCATTTGCCGGGATCATTCTCTACGTGGCGGCGAGATTTGAACTTCGCTTCGGCATCGCTGCGGCCTTGGCGACCTTCCATGACGTGCTGGCGGTGTTGGGCGCCTTTTATGTCCTCGACAAGGAAATTACCTTGCTTGTCATCACGGCATTGCTCACGTTAGCCGGCTA
>DATNCR010000093.1:0-9077 GCA_035607135.1 Nitrospiraceae bacterium | reverse complement strand
ATACGATCTACTCGAATCCCTCCGACAATCGCCTGCCCTTCCTTCACGAACTCGAACAGTTCCTCTCCTTCCCCTTTCGTTATCTCGTCATTGAAGGGACACTCCAACACCGCAAAGCCGGAGGCCGCCTCAATCAGTATCACAAGATTGGATTGATCGATTTCCTCGATGCCCTCACCGCACGATATGGCATCCAGATTATTTATACGGATAGTCGGGAAGAAGCGGAAGAACGAATCGCCAATCTCGCAGCCCTACACTATGCCTACTACTTTGCCGAGCAACTGGGATTCGGTCGTTGTCTTAAAGAAGATGATCTATAAGCGTCACACGAAGGCAACCTTCTTTGATGGCAGGATATCTGGCTGAGGGCGAATAGCGTACCGAAGCACAATCAGATGGAACTGCTTCGCTTCATACCGCCTTTCGGCTAAGAAATGCGCCGAACCGGGCCGCAAGAATGGGAGGAACTGCGAGCACCGCGCCCATGATCAATCCGAGGGGGAACAGATTTCCTACTCCCTGGGATGCCAGCATCCACAGGGTTTGCGCTCCCATTGGAACCGCTCCCCAACGCCATGGACGAACAGGCGCGAAATATCCCAAGACAGCAGATATGAGGCACTGAGCAGGAATCCCCGCCTGAAAATACCAGGTGGAATCCCACGCTTCCCGGCGACCCGACATCCACGCGATGATGACCCATCCAAGGACTCCCGACGCCGCCGCAACGATATAACACCAGCGATCGTTCTTCATCGATAATCTCCCAACTCACAATGACCTTCCAGGCCGCTTCTTGCCCGCAGAGTAATGTGCCGCACCGCACCAGTGTGGTGCGAGCCAGGCATCTTGTCTAGCGTTTCCAGTTTTAAAGCGGCGGGGAGATCAACGCGCGACGAACGGGTTCACGACCAGGAGGGTGGGGGCTTTGGGCCTTTCTCATGCTTACCGGCAGGTCCCAAATCCGATCTGTCGCCAGGCTTCGTAGATGACCACGGCCACTGCGTTGGAGAGATTGAGGCTGCGGCTCTCCGGGACCATGGGTACACGGATGCAGCGATGCTCATCAACACTCCCCAAGATCTCAGACGGCAACCCACGGCTTTCCGGGCCAAACACGAAGACATCGCCGGCGCCATAGGCGACCAGGTCGTACCGTTGGGTGCCTTTGGTGGACACTGCAAATAGACGGCGATCCTTCATGCCGGCAGCACATTCGGCCCAGGATTCGTAAACCGTAATCGTGGCGAATTCGTGATAGTCGAGCCCTGCTCGGAGCAATTGCTTATCCTCCAGCGTAAATCCCAGGGGTTTCACGAGATGCAGTCTGGCTCCGCTATTGGCACAGAGTCGTATAATGTTACCGGTATTCGGAGGAATCTCAGGCTGATAGAGGATGACGTCGAACATGGGCGAGTAGTCTAGCACGGCGATGTCGCGTTCCTCGATGCAGGAAAAACGAACCGTGAGAGACGGACAAAGAAACCCTGGTTTATTTCTCCCTCACATGGCTTCTTGGTATAGTGAATCTCCATGAAGGAATGCTCACAGGGTCATGCATAGATCGCAGCCATCTCACAGGCAAAACGCTCCCATCAGGCCAAGATATCACTCCATCTCCATGCTCCTTGGCCTGCCGTTTGCTGCAGTGCTGACGATCGTTCCCTATTCGTTCGCGGAAGATCCACCAGTACATCCGGAAGAGCAAGTCGCCGAACGTGCGAAAGGGGCGTGGGAGAGCGGCGCGATCAACCCTGCACTCGATATCCTTGACCAAGGGATCCACGACCATCCGGACGCGCTCATGCTGCAGAAACTACGCGGCGATATTCTTGCCACATTCCGAGGCCCCGAAGAAGCGGTTCAGGCCTATGAGGCAGTCCTCGCCAAGATACCGGCCGCATTGGACGTCCGATGGGCCAAGTGGAGTGTGTTGGTTCGATCGGGGCAGGGAGCCGAAGCCATTGCGGAATTACGGCGCATGGCGCTGGTCGATGTCCAGAATCCCTTGATCCATTTACGGCTGGCGCAAGAACTCCGAAAACTCGATCGCCTTGAGGAATCACTCGACTCGTATAAGAAAGCCGTGGAACTGGTTCCAGATTTGATCGGCTGGCGGCTCGCATTGGCCCGGGCGCGATTTGACGTGCTGGATTACCAAGGCGCGGAAGATGACGTGCAAGACGTGTTGCACAAGATGCCGATCGGTTCTCCTCTGGAGCTTCCGGCCACGAATTTACTTTCACAGATCAATGGCACCTCTATCGATCGAGGCCGGCGCTTCGACCCCGTTCATACGAAAGACATGACGGGGGCCCAGCGTAAGGAATGGGCCTCCATTCGTGCAGAAGCATGGAAGCTTTTCTCGACAGGCCACTATCAGGAAGCTGAACCGATCTATCAAAGAATGCTGGCACTCAATCCCAACGATGCCCTCGCCAACTATCAATTAGGGTTAACCCTCATGCAGCTTGGCCGGTGCAAGGATGCACTGACCGTATTTGGAAAATTATCCAATCTGGATCCCAGCGATGAAGACTATGCGGATACGGTTTATCGGATGGGTCAATGTCTCACGGAGTTGGAACAGTGGGAAGACGCGTTCGTCCATTTTCAAACCCTCTATGACGCGGCCGTTGAGTTCGAAAAGAACAATAAGGATGTTCAGCTTCCACCGGATGCTCGCGTGCTGGACAAAAGGAAAATCGCACGATGGCTCGAGAAGGTGCGGCCCCATGTTCCCGAACTGGCACAGATGGTGGACGATGAGGCAAGCATCCCAGCCCCTTCCGACGACCCATCCCCGGTTGAGATTTCTCCAGAGGAAGCGCTGTATCAGAAAGCCTCCGAGCGGTTTAAACCGCAAAAACCTCTGGATCCGCGGGCGTCGCTCATGGGCAGAGACGCCGATTTCAGTTGGTTCCGCTTTGTCATCCCGGCGGGTAAGGTCATGCGGGACGATTTTCCATCCGGCGCCCATGAATTTATTCCGTTGAACCCTGGAGATAGTTTTCCTGCCACGCAACAAGAAATCTACTTGGTCTTTGAACTGGTATCGGCCTCATTCGATGCAATCCCTCTCACAGGACGCTGTGTGCCGGAAACATCCGAGATGAGTGGAGAGACACGCGCCGTTACACAGGACCAGGTCATGACGACGATGAATGACCAGTCGGGCTATTTTATGCTCACCCCTCCCAAAACCGGATGGGCACCCGGTCTCTACCACTGTGGGTTATATACGGGCGAACAGACTTCCGCAGATACCCTTGTGGATGAAGTCAGATTCCGTATTATCGACCCAGCCAGATTATCAACGCAGGGTTCGTGAAACGTATCTATTTTCGATGGAAGCTGAAGGCTGAGAACTGATCGCGTTGGTTGCGAGCGAGTAACGACGGCTATGAGAGAGGTGCCACCGACTTGACCGGCCAGAGCCACTGGATTGCCCGAAGCATCATGAACACCGCGCAGGAGGGCAGCCAAATCCACAGGAATTCGTTGGCCAGTACACGGGCACCGTACTCGGTGAAGAATTCTCTCATCCCGATGGGAGACACCAAGACCGGTCGCATGGGGAAGAAATATCTTGTCGTATCGAATGGAGAGAAAAACGCGACGCCCAACCCTCCATCCGTCAATGCGTCAAGCACGCCATGCGAAGCGGTGCAGAGGAAGAAATAGATAAAGAGTCCCGTCAACGCGATCGCCGGTTTGGTTCGATACCAGACAGCCACAAGAATCCCGGCTAACAGCGCCGCGAACACAACCGAGTGAGTCATCCCACGATGGCCCCACATGTCGCCGTACTCAATGCCCAAGGGAAACCCCAGCACATCCAGATCCGGGACAGTTGAACAGAGTGCCCCCAAGGACAGCTCGCGCCAGCCCAGTTCCTTGTTCCGAACGGCCTTCCCCATCGCCAGCGCGACAACAGCATGAGAAAATGCCGACGCCATTCAATACCTCTACTGCGATCCAGCCACCATGAGACCCTACCCCCGGGTAACAGGCACGTCAAGAATACTGCTCATGTTGAACGAAGGAAGCTCACATCCCCGCGTTGCGCGAGCACAGGAGACCGATCAGGCTATCCGTCCCGCATTCTTCTAAATGATCCCTCCAAGCTCGCTCGTTATACTCCTCACAGGGCAGCCTGATTGATCCTCAATTGCGCGCGTCGAACGAGCACATTCTGATCGTGCGCGTTCCGCGAGCAGGAGGACGACCAGGCTGCCCCCTCCCTCCCCTCCTCGTACCGGTAGTGACGTACGCCAGGAGTCTGTATAATCCGGCACCGGCACCCCGATGCACAGACCCCACGACTCAACCTTGTGAACACACTGACGCCTCGCCCCTCACGGATACGCTGGCTCATCCTCGCCTTACTCTTTCTCATCAGCGTCGTGACCTATATCGATCGCGTGAATATTTCCGTGACCGCACGTCAGATGATGCCGGCCTATGGGATAACCGATCAACAGATGGGCTGGGTCTTCTCGGCCTTCGTGGTCGGTTACGCCCTGTTTCAGATTCCCGGTGGATGGCTGGCCGATCGCTGGGGAGTCCGAGCGGTGCTTACGGTCGCACTCCTCTGGTGGTCGATCTGTACGGCCTTCACCGCCATCGCGGCTGTATCGCCGCTCGTGAGCCTCGTCGGGATTGTCGGGGCGCTGATGGTGGTGCGGTTCTGCTTGGGGATCGGAGAGGCTGTAGCCCTACCGGCCTTCAATCGCGCCGTCACCAACTGGTTCCCGGCTGACGCGCGAGGCCTCGGCATCGGGATCGCGATCGGAGGCATCGGATTAGGCTCCGCCATGACCCCGCCCATTGCCGCATGGGTGATGGTGAACTGGGGATGGCAGACCGTGTTCTATCTGGCGAGCCTTATCGGAATCGTGATGGGGCTCCTCTGGTGGCTTCTATCTCGCAATCATCCGCACGAACATCCATGGGTTCACGCAGATAGACAGACTCCGCTCACGAGCGAGCCGATTACCGCCACCGCCGTGCCTTGGCGAACATTCAGACGGACCCCCACTATTTGGTGGTTGGTCATCAGCTACAGTTGCCTCGGCTATGTCGCGTACGTCTATCTGTCCTGGTTCTACCTGTATCTCGTCAATGTTCGAGAATTTGGTGTGCTGAGAGGCGGAATGTACGCGTCCATTCCCTTTCTGGCTATGTTAGTGTTTTGTCCCCTGGGCGGCTGGGTAACCGATCGACTCGCAGCGCGCTACGGTCTCACCACCGGACGGGTTGTAGCCGGCATGACCGGCATGTTCCTGGCCGGGACCGCCATTGCGCTGGGTGGCGTTGTCGATTCCCCCTATCTGGCGATCACCAGTCTGTCACTCGGTGCGGGCTGGCTCTACTTTACCGTCGGCGCCTACTGGGCCTCGACAACCGATCTGTCCAAAGCCCATGCCGGGACGTTATCAGGTCTCATGAACACAGGCGCCAATATCGGCGGTGCCATTTCCCCCACCCTGACGCCGTGGCTGGCCCATCAGTGGGGTTGGCCGGTCTCGTTAGGGGTTGCCGCAGCCGTGGCCATCGTGGGTGGAGTCCTATGGTTCAAAATTGACCCGGGCAAGGGATTGAACCGTGAATCCTGATCTTCCCCCTTACGTTCGAACCCATTGCCTCCGACCTCTCGCCCCTGGTACGTTCGGCCCATGACCATGCAATTTCAAAAGATCGATCCGCGCGTCACCATCACCACACCGCTCGGCGAGATCAAGATTCGCTTCTACCCGGACGACGCGCCGCGTCACGTCGAGAACTTTATCAAGCTCATCAAGATGGGATTCTATAATGGGACCACCTTCCATCGTGTCGTTCCCGGATTCATCATTCAGGGCGGCGATCCGCTGAGTAAGCTTCCCGACCGCTCGCTGCACGGGACCGGCAGTCCCGGCTACTGGCTGAATCCCGAAACCAGCGATCGTCCGCATAAACGGGGCGCAATCGGCATGTCGAAGGTGCCGCGGGAAAGCAACAGCACGCGGGACCCCAACGATAATGGCTCGCAGTTCTATATCTGTGTGGATGACAACAGCGGGCTGGATAGAACCTACACCGTCTTCGGCGAAGTCTTCCGGGGAATGGACGTCGTCGACAAGATCGTCGCCGCCGCCCGCGACGAAGCCGACAACCCTCTGCAGCCGATCACGATAACAATGACGGTCAAAGAATAAGTGTGGAGTCACACCCGTGCTGATCCCCTGCCCCCGGAGCGCGCGCCCTCGGAAGAGCTTAAACACTAGGGATTGAATCTCGATCGCATACGGTCCCCAGCTGATCCGCCCATGGCGGGCGACGCGCCGCTTCGGCCCGCGCTGCAGTCGAGTCTTGGCGCGCGGGAGCAGGTGTGATAGCCTGCGATGCCCGACGAAAATGAGGAAAGGGGAACACATGTCGACGATTGAGAAATCTATTGAAGTCAACGTGCCTGAGTATACGGCCTATGCTCAATGGACACGGTTTGAGGAATTTCCCCAATTCATGGCGGGGGTGAAAGAGGTCAAACGGAATGGCAAACGCCTTCATTGGAAAGCAGAGATCGCGGGCCAGGACAAAGAGTGGGATGCGGAGATTATTGAGGAGACGGCGGACCAGCGTATCGCGTGGAGGAGTCAAGACGGCGCCATCCCAGGATGGGTCGTGACATTTCACCAACGCTCGAATGCCAGCTCACAGGTCATGGTGCAATTAGAGTGTGATCCTCAGGGTTTGGAAGTGGTGTCTTCGAATGTCCAGGGAGATCTAGTGCGATTTAAGATGCTCGTGGAGAAGCATTGGCGCCCAGCTGGTGGCGAGACAATCTTCGATATCGCTGTCGGCAAGACACGATACGATCAGTGATCATCATGTTCTTTCTTCGTGAACCCTCAGCAGCTCCCTCAGGGGTACGTTGAGGATTTCGATGAGTCGAAAACGAAGCATGAGAAAAGGTGCGTCTCGGCGCGTTGGGGTTGGGCGGGTGAGAAGGGCGACCTTTTCAGCAGCCGAGGTTAGTAGAAGGCCATCGACGCGTATGTGACCGTAGAGTTGTACTGGTCGGTGATCCCGCGGTCGTAACGGAGGACCTGTCCACTCTCCGCTTCGATCAACCGCAGTAAGGAATAGATGGGTGAGAAGCCGGAGATCCGGCGTTGGTCCTGCTCTTTTCTGATGTAGTTGGCAAACTCCTCCGGCTGTCGCTCTTCCACCGGCTTCAACATTTCCAGATCGAACTGCATGCAGCGATGAAAGGAGAAGTCCGTCGGAGGCGCCTTGTCTCCGTAACGCATCCCCAAATGCGCCAGCTCGCCCGCTGCAATCACGCAGTAGGCCCTGCCCGATTGCGTGAGAACCTCCCGAAGCCCGGTCAAAAACTGGTCGACCGATTGGCGAACAGTGGGATCTTCCAGGCTCGACGCGGAGAAAGAACTCAAGATCGGTACGATGGTGAAGGGCTTCTTGCTCCCCACAATATCCTGAAGAAACGGGAGTTGAAACTCCACGGCCTGCTCCGCCTGATGGCAGAGATCGTCTTCGAAGAACGTCGGAAGCGTGGCCTTGAGCTGGCTCAGGATCGGTTGATCTGCGGACACCACCCCGAACGGTGTTTCGAAATCCTTATCCGTCACGGCAAACACATGATCCAACCCGGCAGAGGCCGTACCGATGATGACGAACAGATCCGGCTGCTCTGCATCTTGCAGTTCCTTATAGGCCCAGGCATAGATCGACCCTGCTTGTTTGAGATCGTAGGTCGGTGCAACGAGGCCCTTGATCTTTTTCCCCGCGTGCTCCGACGGTTTGAAGTCCGGTCCCTCTTTCGACGTAAAGAATCCGTCGATCTGTTTTTTCAGTTTCGCACCGTCTGCTTCGTATCCTCGCCCGGCAAAGGCCGCGCGGCGTAGCGGGCTCTGCCGATAGGCTTCCCGCGCCAGCCTCCGAGCATCCTCAGCACGCTGACCTTCCAAGAACAATTTTTCATTCAGGTCGGAGACCAACTGCTCCATCCTGCTGGGACCGAGAAATTCCCCGAATCGTTTGAGATAGAGCGTCCCGATTTCAGCCAGCGAGTGCTCGCCGTCGAAATGCTGAATGATGAAAAAATAGTTGAGCGGCAGAACGAGCTTGTCCTTGCTCAAGCCGGTCGGATCCCACAGGACCATGTACTGCTCCTCACCCTCTTTGATCGGCGAAAATTGAAGATTACGAAGAGTGGGGTACTGTGTGGGGTCCTTGGCTGTACCGGTCGTCATGATGGACCATTGTAATTGAGACTCTGAAGAGGCTGCAACCGGTCGGATGGTTGATTTGGTTCATTTGGTTTGTCTTGTTTGTTTGGTTGAACGAAACTAACCAGATGAACCAGACAAACCAAATAGACCAGACAAACCTATTCCTCTGTTTTGGGCTGCTTGCTGCTGGACAGTCGACTCATTACGACTAAGATAAGGATGGTCAGACCCAAGAGCCAGAGACTTGGGCGTCCATAGGAGGGATCGGAGAACTCGATGAGATCGGTCAATCGCCCGATCAACAGCGACATGCGGGCCATCACGGTATAGCCGAAGGCCGCGCCGAACGCGATCATCAAAAAGAGGATGCCTGTCCGGGCCACGACCTTGCCTGGCCCCGTGTGCTCGACGGAGAAAAAGAAGTAGAACAATACCGAACAGACCCCGACCAAAATGATGATGGTGTTCAGACTGCTGGTGGGATTCAGCAGGCTCCAAGTAAAGGTGACGCCTTCTCCTGGCACCAGCGTCAACAAGGGGCGGACCGTATCCTCGATTTGTTTCAAGATAAAGGAGGAGATCGTTCGCGGAATGGCGAGCCCCGATCCGACACCGACAATGAAGGCGAACGCGTATCGCGAGAGCCAGGCGGCTTTCGGAACATAGCGCGTCAGCATGAGCAGCCCAATAGCAACTGGTACCAAGAGCGCCCACTCCCCGTTTTCGACCATCGGCTTCCAGATCAGTTGTACGATCACCGTGTCATACGTTTTGACGATCGTGTACCCGACCGATACGCCGACATAGAGGTTCTCCGCCAACTTGAACAGCGGATTG
>DATNCR010000091.1:0-2348 GCA_035607135.1 Nitrospiraceae bacterium | reverse complement strand
TGATCGTCTGCCAGCAGGACGCGTGGTTTAGGCATGGGGCTCTCCTGGATCCAATGGAATATCCACACGGATCTCTGTGCCGTGCTGGGGTGTTGACTCCACCTCCAACGTTCCCTTTGCCATGCGTACACGCTCCTTCATGCTCAGCAAGCCCAAATGTCCGCTCATCTGGTCTCCGTGTGTGGCGTCAAATCCCACGCCGTTGTCACGGACCGAGAGGCTGACCTCATCGTCCTCGCAAATCAGCTCGACCTCCACCTGGGTGGCCTGGGCATGCCGTGAAATGTTGCTAAGGCATTCCTGTACGACACGATAGATACAAATGGTCACGTCGGGCGGCAGTATGCCCATCGGGTCTTTATGTACGTAGGAGCACGGGAGGCCTGTGCGCTCGGAAAACTCATTTGCCAGGCGGCGTATGGCCTTCAAGAGCCCCAAGTCATCGAGAATGGACGGATGAAAGCGATAGGCCATTTGTCGCACATCGTCCGAGATAGCCCCCAGGCTGTCGGATACCCGTCGAATCCCATCCCGGAGAGGCTCCGGATCCGTCGACGGATCTTTCTCCATGCGTCGAAGCTCCATTGAGAGCATCGCGAGGCGTTGATTGATGTCGTCGTGCAGGTCGCGGGATATTCTCCGCCGATCTGCTTCCTGTGCCGTTAATAGCTGGCCTGCCAAGGCCCGCAAATCCGCACGACTCTGCTGGAGTTCGTGCTGACTGGCCCGCAGCACGGCGTCGCTCGTCCGGAGCGACTGCTCGGTTTCCGTATGTTCCTTGATCTCCGTGACGAGCGCTTGATTCACAGTGGCGAGTTCATGTGTGCGAGCCTCCACCCGCGTTTCGAGTTCATCGTGCGCCCGCTGTAACAGGTCTTCGGCCCGTCGCCGATGCAAGAAAAACAGCAAGGGTAGCCAAATCGCCGTCAGGCTGAACAACCGATTGGTGACGCCCATCCACAGTGGCACTCCATCGAGCGTGGGCTTCAGCAGGATATCCGTCATGTCGACTGTCGAGCAAATGATCGCCGTGATCAGTGGGCCTTTCCGATATGGCAAGAGAAAGGACAGAATGACGAGCCCACCGTAGAGCACGGAATTCCCGATTCCCAGAGGAAGAGAGAGATCAAGGAAGAAGACGCCGATGCCCAAACCGATGATAAGGATCAACAGCGATCTGGTTGTATTGTGATTTTTTGCGTCCTGTTTACGATACATGGGTTGCGCCGATTTACCTCGAGCGGATCGAGGACTCGACGGCTCAAGTTGGAGTTCCGAATAAGTTCTTCCGTGACTGGTTACGCCAACACCATAGAAGATCTCTCTCATCTCTGTCCATTATCCATCTGCGAATGAACCGGCAGCAAGAGCTTGCACTCTGCCCGTGACAGGCAATTTGGACGGTCTGCTGCGATCGGGACAAACGGTCATAGGCCGAGTGAGATGAACAGCCGATATCACGTTCGAACCTGTCCACGTTGATGCCTCGGTGCCGCCTCTGCACTGCCTCGTGGCCATAGCATACCTCGAAAGAAGGATAAATTGAGGCGATAGGGACTTCCATACCAGCTCGATGATTGTGCCCTAGGCAGGATAGGGGTTTGCACGAGCAATCCCTACTGGTGAAAGTTACAGGTAGTCGGTGAAAAATTACCAGTGAGTATTTTAGTTCACTGAATATATGAGAAAGTTAGTTCAGAGGATGACCGCATGAAAACAGCGCCTACCTGCGTGGGAGGCTTGGTTCCTTCTCGATATGGAATACGAATCAAGAACGTGGGACTCGTGACGTCGATGAAGATTTTTTCATGATTTTTTCATGGACTCATCATGGGGTGGAGCTAGAGTGCCAACAGACATACAGGACACATAACATTCAGGTGTTAAAAGCATATCACGTCGAATCGACAACTGGGAGTTGGACCGTGGAAAGAAAGCCGAAGTCAATCTGCGATTCGGCCTCTTTCGGCGAGCAAGCAGTTCGCTACGAGATCCTGCACGTGTTACGCGAAGCTGCTCGTGAGCGACGAGAGCGCCACACCGCGTGGGCGGGGGGCTTCATCCATGAATAATCTCGTTCTCATTGCCCTGCGCCGGCCGTACACCTTTGTGGTGCTGGCCATCCTCATCCTGGTGTTCGGGTCGTTGGCCGCGATGGAAGCACCGACCGACGTCTTTCCGGTTATTCAAATTCCTGTCAGCTCTGTCGTCTGGATCTACGACAACCTGATGCCGGCGGATGTTGAAGGGCGTATCACCTATGTGTTTGAACGATTTCTCACTCAGACAGTCGAGGGCATCAAATACATCTGGAGCAATTCGTTATTCGGCAACGCCATCATCAATGT
>DATNCR010000074.1:0-34564 GCA_035607135.1 Nitrospiraceae bacterium | reverse complement strand
CGAGGTGCTGTCATATTTCACTCCAGAAGCGAATGAGTATCTGCAATCCATGGAGTCCTTTGTTCATCGGCTGTACCAGGACCCCAAGGATGGAGAGAGCGTCCATGCACTGTACCGTACAGTCCACACGCTCAAAGGATCGGCGTACACGGTTGGATTCAACGTGATCGGTGACGTAATCCATCCGATCGAAGACTATATGATGGCGGTCCGCGAGGGTGGGGGGATTCTCTCGTCGGCAGTCCTTGGGATCATCGATCGGGCCATCGAAGTCATTCGATTGTTGATGCGCCGGGATGCCAACAAGGTCAACCAACTCCAGCGTGAAGTACCGGAAGTCATTCAGGCTCTGGCGCAGATCCGCCACGGGGAGCAGATGACAGAGTCGGTTCAAGCGGCGGCTCCAATGGCTCAGGTTGCGACAGTCATCATCGATCACCCAGAAGAATCAGCCGGCCCCGATGTGGGATCAGGTTCTCCGTCTACTATCTTGACCGATGAGTATTTGTTGCCACCTCTCGATGCCGAAGTGCTTTCCTATTTTGCTCCGGAAGCACAGGAATACCTCGAGTCGCTCGAGGCTCAGTTGCTTCGACTCGAAAAGGAACAGGGCAATCCGGACGTCATCAATCAACTATTCCGGACAGCTCACACGCTGAAGGGGTCCGCCTATACGGTAGGATTCCAGTCGGTCGGCGATCTCACTCATTATATCGAAGATTTCATGGGAGCGGTGCGCGACGGCCGCATCAAGATTCTCCCAGGGCATGCGGATGTGCTCTTGCGATCGGTCGATGTGGTTCGGCTGTTAATGCGGCGGGATCCCATGTCTCTCGACATGCTGCGCCAGCGATATGTGGTCGCGATGCAAGGGCTCAAGCAGTTGGATCAGCCGGTGGCGGCTCAGGTGATGGAGCCGAGCTCATTGGTTCATCCTGTCGAATCGTTGCTCACACAAGATGTACGTGATCAGCAAGACGTTGAACCTGTCAAAGTGGGAGAAGGTAAAACGGCAGAAGGTAAAACCGTAGAAGATCGCGAAGTGATCCGTGTCAGTCGCGATCGCTTGGAGCGATTGTTGAATCTGGTCGGTGAACTCGTCATCGGCCGCGGACGACTTGAGCAGCGACTGCATATGTTAGAGCAACTTTCCCAGCAAGTACTCGCATGCAAGGGCCGACTCGTCGAGTCAGTCCATTCGTTCGAGGAGAAACATACCTTTACGCTTCCGAGTGCTTCGTCCGGTCAAGCAAGTCCGCCAGCTCAAGGATTTACGAATATCACTGACTTCGGCAGCTTGGAATTCGACAAGTACGACGATTTTAATATCTTAGCTCGCCGCATCAGTGAGGTCACAGCGGATATCTCGGAGTCGATGACGCAATTGAGCGGATCGATCCGCCGTTCACATGATGACATGAGTCACTTGGCACAACTGACCCTCGGGATGCGGGACGAAATCGCTCGGGCTCGCATGGTGCCAATTGGCACGCCGTTTACACGATTCCGTCGGGCCACGCGTGAGATGGCGCGCGCGACAGGAAAAGAAGTGACGTTAGTCACGTCCGGAGAACATACCGAAGTCGATACGGGTGTGGTGGAGCGGTTGGTGGATCCGTTGATTCACCTCGTTCGCAATGCGGTCTATCACGGAATCGAGCCTGCAGGTGTTCGTGTATCGAAGGGGAAGCCGGCAGCCGGCACAATTTACCTCCACGCGGCGCATCGAGGGAGCGCAGTGTTGATCGAGGTGGAAGACGATGGGGCAGGCCTCGACATCGGAAAGATCAGAGCCAAGGCGGTCGAGCGCGGATTGATCCGACCTGAGGTGGCCCGTTCGTTGCCGGAGTCAGAAATCATCAAGTTTATCTTCATGCCGGGATTTACGACAGCCGACGCGATCGGAGATCAAGCTGGGCGAGGTGTCGGCATGGATGTGGTCAAGCGTGTTATCGAAAGCATGAACGGCCACATCGATGTCGAATCGATTCTCGGCGTAGGGACGAAGTTTACCTTGAGTCTCCCGCTCACATTATTAATTGCAACGGCTCTCATGGTGCGGGCAGGGACTGAGCGCTATGGGGTACCTCTGCCGGCGGTGCGTGAAGTCACCATGTTGACACCTAGTTCGCATCAACGGATGGGCGAACGATCGATTTTGCATATTGGCGACGAAGCCATCGAGGTGCAGCCGCTACAGCAGCTCCTCTATCGAAGCAGTGTGCCGGTAGAAACCGGGAAGCCGGTTGTCATCGTGCGAACGGCAGCTGGAATGATCGGTATGTTGGTTGATGAGCTGCTCGGCCGTCAAGAAATCGTGATTAAGCCGTTGGGGTCCTTTAAGTCATTGGATCGCTCCAGTTTCGGTGGTGCGACGATCGATCCAGAAGGTCGTGTGGTGCTGGTGTTGGATCCTGCTCGATTGTTGGCGCGAGAGGCACAAATTACTGCGGCATCGGACGTGTCGTCGGTCGGAACGGGATCGGCAGGTTCGATGAGCCCATACTCAGAGATACCAGAGCTGAAAACGACTGAGCAATGGCTGTTATTGATCGACGACTCCTTGAGTATCCGAAAGTTCGTGAGCCGGATGTTGGAGTCGGCTGGGTATAAGGTTCACACCGCGGTGGACGGAGAAGAAGGTCTTCGTATGGCCTCTGCGCAAGATTATCGGCTGATCCTCACCGATCTTGAGATGCCGAAGGTGAACGGCTATGAGGTCATTCAGGGATTGCGCAGTCGAGTGCAAACGCAACAGACACCGATCATTGTGATGACAACGCGAGCTGGTGACAAGCATAGACAACTGGCACTCAATATCGGAGCAAGCTCATATATTGCGAAGCCTGTAGAGGAGCGAGCCTTGATTCAGGAAGTTGAACGCTTGATCGGGAAAGAAGCCGCCTCGCGCTAAAGTAGAATCCAGAGCGACCGTCCTTGTAGGATTCTCTGGCAAGCGACCGTCTAATATGATGGCTCAACTATGACGTTACGAGGTCGTCACAATTCGACCAATACACTTGTGGAGACCGCCAGTTTCTTGGTCGTCCGTCTTGGTGCCAGCTATTTGGCGCTTCCGGCAGCAGGGGTTCGAGGTGTTCTCACAGAAGCTAGGCACACACAGTCTGTGACGGCATTGGGGGATATCTACCATCCGGTCGATCTCGCCCAACGCCTTTCGGTGATCGCCGACCTATCCGGTCTCGAGATGAGGACGGTATTGTACTCGAATGACCATGCGCAGGGTGCAATTCGCGTTGAACAGGTTGTGGGCTTGACAGACGTGGAACGGAAAGATTGTTTTCCGCTGCCGGCACAGTTTCAGGGCGATGAACAACACTGGTTTATGGGAATGATGCTGTATCAGGATCAGTTGGTGTTGATTCTCAATCCTGCGTGGCTGCTGGGAGGGTTGGGTGTCGGTGTGGCTGCGTCCGTAAGGCAGACTGAACAAATTTCGGCAACCCCATCAACTGTGGGTGAATCATGTTAAGGGCTACTCGTGGACAGCAGCAGGCTCAAGCCACGAAACGAACGTGGAATATGGTGCTATTTTCTGTCGGTGGGATCAAGCTGGCCGCCCGGACAGAAGACGTGGGGGGGATATCGCCCTGGACTCGGAGCATTTCAGTGCCGAGTCGGACGCCATTTGTGCACGCGATGTTGAAGAGGGACCATGATGTGATACCGGTCTACGATTTGGCGACTAGACTGAGTCGCACACTTCAAGGAGATCCATTACTTTGTCTGGTCGCTCGCCATCTTGATGGGCCGATGGCCATCTGTATCGATGCCGAAGTGCCGTCTCTCGAAACGGTGGATGTGGTGGCAATTCGACCGAGCGGCAGCGAGGATATTGAAACACTGGGGATGGTGACAATTGGGGGAGAAGATGTGGCTATTGTGGCCTTGCAACGACTTGGCCGGTCGAGACCTGATGTGGTCAAAAGTTAAGGGTACCGGGGGAAGGAATCCGCTATGCCAAAGGTGTTGATCGCTGACGACAGTATCGCGGTCCGGAAAGTTGCCGAACGGTTGCTGACTGAAGCGGGAATGGGAGTCACACTTGCTGCGAACGGTGAGGAGGCCTTGGCCTATTTGGCGAAAGAGACGCCTGATTTGGTCGTATCCGATGTGATCATGCCGGATAAGAGCGGGTACGAAGTCTGCGCCTTTGTGCGGGGGCGAAGGGCACTCGCGAATACGCCGGTACTGTTGATCTCTGGTATTGTGAACGATGAAGTGACGAAGCAGGCTGAATCCTGTCATGCCGACGGAGTGTTGAAAAAGCCCTTCCAGGGCACGTCTCTCAAGGATCGGGTGCTCGAGCTCTTATCAAAACGGCAAAGTACGGCCGCGCCTGCGGCCAAGAGCGTTGAGAAGGTGATCGAATCCGTCGAGCCAAGCCAAAGCTTGCGTGTGACCGACGAACAAATAGAAATCTATCGGCAGGCGGTTGCCCGATTAAAACTGCTCGAGGAAGAACTTCGTGTTGAACGAGACCGAGCAACGCAGAGTACACAGCGAGTGATGCAACTCGAAGGACAGGTAGGGCGGGTCAAGGATCTTGAGTCGATGTTGGCGGGAGAGCGAGAGCAGACTGCTCAGCTGAAGGGGAAACTTGTAGCGGCCGAACATGCTACCGCTCGAATAGAAGAACTTGAATCCCTCCTCAGTATCGAACGAGAGCGGACGGCTGAGGTCACGCAGCAGGCATCCGTGGCGGAGAGCCTGCGCGCACGTGTACAGGAACTCGAGGCCGAACTACAGGGAAAAGTGAGTCGTGTTCAAGAGTTGGAGGCGACCCTGCATGCCGAGCGGCAGGCAGCCGGGCAGTTGGTTGAACAGATGACCGCGATGGAAAGTGCGGCAACCCGTTCTCAGGAATCGGCGCAACAGCTTGCAGGCCGAGTGAGCACCTTAGAACACGCGCTTGAAGCTGAGCAGGAAAAATCCAAGGAACTAGCCAGGCGTATTCCCGAGGCCGAGCGTGCCTCGCAGAAAGCGCAGGAGTTTGAAACCCTGCTTCAGACGGAACGAGAACGAAATAGCCTTCTGGCGAGGCGCGTATCTGAAACTGAGCAGGCGTCCGAGCTCGCCAACAAACGGTTTGAAGAGATGGCGACAAAGCTTGGCGAGATCGCGGGATTGGCCTCTCAACTCGGGAGCGGAAAGCGACGGTCCTGATCATGTCCGATCCCATACCGCGGCCTCTCACTATTGCGAAAGACTGATTTCATGGGTGCCGATACGACAGACGATTTTCAGAAAGAGCTGGTCGATCTCTTTGTTCAGGAGGCTCATGAATGGCTCCAGAACATTCATGTAGCCCTTGATGAGCTTCAGCAAGGCCCAGCGCCTGAGCAACATGCCAAGCTGATCGAAGTCATTTTGGGCGGTGTGACGAATCTTGGGGGGTCTGCCGCCACGATCAACTTGCCGGACGTGAAGCAGGTCAGCTTCGCGACCATTCCCTTTATCGAAGCCCTCCGGGACCCGCAGAAGGCCTTCTCCGTTCAAGACTTTTTCTCTCTCTGCAAACAACTGGGACAGATTCATACGGCGTTGACCCGGGCGACCGGCCTATCCTTTGAGGACAACGGGAGTGGTGCGACGGCTGAGGTGGTTCATCCAAGCCTCTCGCCAGGGGAGTTTCTGCATGCACTCCAAGAACTCTTGGTGACACAGGCCCCTGGTATCGTGGGGGGGCGCAACCTTATAGACAGCCTGATCAAGCAGATGGAAGGGCAGATTCATGCCGGTGTCGAACGTCTCGATGCCACGGTCATTCAAGGATATCTTGCGCGAGTGTCTGAAGCAGAGGAATCATTTCTGAAAACGATTGATGAGCGGGTACCAGAGATTTTCAAGAAGATGAGTGTTCTCAAAATGGATGGAAGCGAGGCCTCCTCACGCATGACGGCCCTCGAAGCCTCGCTTCAAGACGTCGCACATCTGCGCGCAGAGGCGCAGCAGGTGAATGCGGGGTCAGCGATGATGTTTTTCACAGGTTTGCATAGTCTGCTGACTGTGGTGGTGCAGTGTCGAGTGCTTCTGGCCGCCTCGCGGGTAGAATCGGTGAAGGCGCGGCTGCATGTGATGGGCGGTGCTATTCGCCAGTGGGTGGAGCAAGGGCGGGCCCAACGTGCCGCGATCAGTCAGTTGCTCCCTACCAGCCGCTCGTAATCAATGTGCCGGAACCCCGCACATACGGTCGTTGCGATGTGTGGTGAAGTCGTACCCTCCTGAGTGATGATGGTAGCACGATGAACTCAGACGTCGACTATACGATCTATTGGGAACTTCGAACTCCTCCGTTCGACAATGTGCCGGACCCACGATTCTATGTCCCCTGTTCTCAGCATGACGCCGCGCACAGATGGTTGAGTTATGGGATTCAGACCCGCAAAGGCATGCTCCTGCTTACGGGTGACATCGGGTGTGGAAAAACGTTGCTGAGCCGTCGGCTGATCCTCGGACTGCCGCCTGCTCAGTATGATGTCGCTCTGGTTGCGAACCCCGCATTATCTCCCTCCGAATTATTGGATGAGGTGTTGTCTCAATTCGGACTGGCCCTTGTGCCATCAAAATCCGGCCGATTGCAGACGCTCAATGACCGCCTCGAATTGAATGCGCGGAGCGGAATCAGCTCCCTGTTGGTCGTTGATGAAGCGCAAGCCATGGAAAGCGTGAAAGCGTTCGAGGAACTCCGGTTGCTGACGAACTTCCAACTCAACGATCGATTTCTATTGACCGTTGTGCTGATCGGCCAGCCGGAATTGCGTCATCGTGTTGCGGAAATTCCGCAGTTGGACCAGCGGATCGCGGTACGAGCACATCTGGGCCCCTTCACGGCAGAGGAAACGACATCGTATATTACAGCACGTATGGGAGCCGCAACTCATCGCACAGACGTGTTCACGAAAGAGGCGATCGCAGTCATTTATGAACAGAGCAAGGGGATCGGGCGGCTCATCAACGCCCTCTGTGATCGATGTCTCTTTGCTGGAGCGATCGAGAAGGTTTCAGAGATTGACGACCACCTTGCTCAACGAGCAGGGCAAGCCGCATGATGTATTGTTGCGAGTTGAATGGAGACGGCTGCAGGCTATGAACGAGTACAGCACGACAGATTGGTATCGCATGGCGCAGGAGCAATTGACGGGCGTGGCTCTTGCCGTGCAGCGGCAGGACGAACTCAACTTGGAAACCTTGTCTACCTTGGCGATGGGAATTACGGAGGCAATTAAGAGAAATGACCAATTGCTCGTTTTGGCTATGAGCGGACCCGCAGGTCCTCCACTGATCACGAATCTCGTGAATGTCGGGATCTTAGCGACGAAGGTCGGCGCTGGGCTGGGATATCATGGGAAAGAACTTGAACGGCTTACATTCGCGGGACTCCTGCACGACATTGGGCTCTTTGCCGTGCCGCAGTCGCTGATCACGAAGTCGGGGCGGTTGACCCAGGATGAACGCACCCTCATTGAACAACATCCAGAACTCGGCTATCAAGCGATTCGAAAGGCTGGTTCAAAATACGACTGGCTGGCACAAGTGGTGAGCCAGGCGCATGAACGGTGGAATGGACAGGGGTATCCGAACAAGTTGAAGGGCCGCCAAATCGGTGAGTTTGCCCAAATTATTGGCGTGGTGGATATCTTCGATGCTCTGGTGAGCCCGCGCGGGTATCGTCGCCGATTCTTTCCGCATGAAGCGGTACGGGAATTGATGGTAGCGGAACGGACGGCGTTCCCCCGCGAGATTGTCAAAGCCTTGGTTGAACAGCTGTCGGCGTATCCGCTCGGTACTTCGGTGAGATTGACCACCGGAGAAGTCGGGTCTGTCATGTGCATTAATACGCGCTATCCGCTCCGTCCAGTGGTGTGGATTGAGGGCGATGCAGCCTGTGGCCAAGAGGGACGGCAACTCGATCTGAGCCTCACCCCGCTTGTATCAATCATCGAAACACTGGAGCCTCCTGACGTCGCACGCGTCTCGTTTCGAATCGATGAGACGTCCGCCAAGACACCTGACGTTGTCCCCTCGGCTTCCGATCAATTTACGTCGCTCTTGGAAGGTTTGGATGCTCTCGCCAGTGCGATTCAAGGTGCCGTCGAATCCAGGACCCCTATGGCGGAAAGCGGGACTGCGTCACTGTCGAGAGAACATCGATGGAGAGATCGGCCCCCTGCACAGGATCTTGCGGATGCCAGCTTCGAAAAGGAAGTGATCGGGTTATTCGCCCTCGAAGCGCACGAATGGTTGGCGCAAATCCAGACGGCAGTAAAACAGCTCGTTGAAGGGACCAATGGAACGTTGCGCCCGAAGCTCTATGGGATTCTCTTACAGGGTATTACGAATCTCGCCAAATCTGCATCGACGGTGCAGCTTCGGACTATCGAGCAGATGGCGTCGAATCTGCTTCCGATACTCCATGATGTGGGGCAACAAGAACCACGTGCGATGGCAGCAGCGCTTCAGTCACTTCAAGAAGGGTT
The DNA here is from genome assembly GCA_035607135.1 of Nitrospiraceae bacterium. Lineage (GTDB taxonomy): Bacteria > Nitrospirota > Nitrospiria > Nitrospirales > Nitrospiraceae > Palsa-1315. The sequence continues at coordinate 26,063 of DATNCR010000074.1, read as the reverse complement.
GGATGGGATCAGCCTGGCTGTGCGTCGCTTAGCCGGTGATCAAGGGGATGAAGGTACTGGACAGGCTGGCATACCTCTGGAAGCGGCTCATGAATTCGTGGAGGCCCTTCCGCCCATTGCACCGGAGCCGCTTACGGTTCCCCAGGAATCGTCTCCGTTGACCGTGAGCGCAAGCGGCTCCCTCATTCATGCTCTTCGAGACCTTCAGCAGGCTCGTGCCCGGTCGATGCAGCCGACCCGAGATGTATTGGAGGCGGTGATCCAGCGAGCTGAGCGGGAAGGCGATCATCTTGATATCGCCGGTGTCGGGAAAATTTTAAGTGAACTTGACCGCCTCGACGAAGAATTCCTTCAAGAGGTCCGTCGGCGGGTTCCGATCATCAGTTCCACTCTTGCGAATTTACGAACCCATGGGTCGCCGGATTTTGTCACGGCATCTCAGCTCGACCCGATTCTTGAACAGGTCGAGGCCCTCTATGATCTGGCAAGTCACGTACAGGCGACGATGATCACGATGTTTTTACAGGGGCTGCGATCCTTTCTCATGGTTGCGGCCTACCGCAAAACGTCGACATTGGCGCAAAGGCTGGAAACCGTCGAGACGAGAATTCATGCATTAATTCCGATGGCGGAACAGTGGGGCAATATCGGGCGCGTCGAACGGTCGGCCATTAATGACATCCTGCCGCTCAGTCCACAATAGTATTCATGAACCTCTCTCGCATCCTCGCCGATATGCGGTTGCGTCGAACCAGTTGGTTCGCACCCTCGTGATGTAGTTCTTCAACATGTGTGTACAGCACAGGTCAGTGCGTTGCAGCGTTGTGTGCCGTCTCGAAACGCGACTGCGTGATGTAGTGACGCACCACAGCAAGATTTTTGGTCTACCCGGCCCTATAAGTCTGCACACTTCTGTACGCCTAATCGTAAAGAATGATCTTGCTCGAAGAGAATTCATACGTTCGCTCCCTATGGGTTTCCGTTAAAAGAAGTGCATCTTGGCGTAATTGCACGGATTGTGCTGCCTACTGATTAGGCAAGCTGTGACGTGCTGTGGTACGGCATGGTATTGGTTGTTCATCCACATGGTTATCCACAAACCATGCACAACTCTTGTGGACACCGATCGTGAGGCTGGCGTTGTCCTGCCTCGCTGTCGCCCGTTCCCTCGCGCAACTTCACGAGGATGATGATGAAAGACCTATCTCAGAGAGACGTTTCGGTGACTCTGTCTCCCTTCATACCGTGGAGTAAGCCGATGAGTGCCCTTGATATGAATCCCAGGCTAGTCATCTGCCTTTACCCATGTCTCATTCACAATTTCGCATGAAGTCAGGGGAATTGAGCGTCCTACTCGATCAGACCAGGCCCCAAGGTTCAATGTCCTATTTCTTGTCAATGTCACTAGGGCTGGAAGGATGGTATGATGCCACCCTCTTGCTGCCTTTTTCTTGTCGAGGACGAAAAGTCGGCAGCGTCTCTGGTTGGAGAACGTAACGATGCCAAAACTTGTCACGGTATTGCGACCGGAAAAAATTGAGGAGCAAGCTCGCTTTTATGTCCGTTCCCATATCCTCCTCCCGTCCGGCACCATCGGACTGGTGTGCCTGATCGGTGGGGTGGGGGCACTTGGGTATCAATTGCTCATCAATCATACCTACAGTTGGTTGACCTTTCTTACCAGTTCAATCTTACTCGTGATCGGTGCGGTGTGTGGATGGGGGCAGTCACGCTATCATCGGTATCTCTTTATAACGTTTCCCGAAGTCTATGCGGCAAAGATGCGGACCGCTGTGGCTCAACGTAACAGGAAGGCCAAAGCCAAGGCAGAGTCGGAGGCGCCGTCAATTGAGCACCCCGGGCGTGTCTACGTTACGGCGATCTCTATTGTCGGAGCGCTATTGATCTTCGGCGCATCGGCCGCGGCCGTCGTGCGCGGTGATCTAGATCCACTTCCGGCTGTGTTGATGCCCTGGGCTGGATTCTTCTGGGCGAAGTTGTTTAATTGGCGTGGAGTTGTGGATTAGGCCCAGCTGGCTCGATCTGCTATCGGACCCGCTTCTTGGCCTTCGTTTTGGGGGCTGGGGGGGCCGCGCGCGATGCATCAAGCTGAGTCATCCGTTCTTCCAATGTGCGTACCGCCTGTCGGAGTTCAGGAAGCCGCGGAATTACGGCTTGGGTCTTGAGCCAGACATCATGAGGCATCGCAGGAGCTCCTGAGACAATCTGGTTGGATTCAATGCTGCGATTGACACCAGCACGAGCGGCAATCATGACCTGATCTCCAATCACGATGTGGTCTGCCAGACCTGCCTGTCCACCGATCATGACGTGATGCCCCACTCGAGTGCTGCCGGCGATCCCGACTTGTGCGACCAGAATCGAATGGGCTCCGATCGTCACGTTATGGGCGATCTGGACCAGGTTGTCGACTTTGGTGCCTTGTTTGATGACCGTTTGTCCCAGTGTAGCTCGATCGACCGTGACATTTGCTCCCAGCTCGACGTCATCCTCGATCGTCACGCCGCCGAGCTGGGGAATTTTATAATGCCGCCCCTGGTTCTGGACATAGCCGAATCCGTCGCTTCCGATGACCGTACCGCTGTGAATGATCACTCGCGCTCCGATCGTGCAACCTTCCCTGACCACGACATTGGGATAGAGCAGTGTATCGTCCCCGATGGACGTATCGTTGCCGACAAACACATTGGGGTAAAGAGTCACCCGTGCGCCAATTGTGACCCGGTCTCCCAGGGTGACTCCCGGCCAGATTGAGACATCGGGGCCGATCTGAGTGTCAAGGCCACGGACGACGGTTGCGGCAATACCGCGGGGAGGGGAGATGGGGCAAAAGAAGGCCTGGGCAACCTGCGCAAAGGCCAGAGTGGGATTCGTCACAACGATGTGAGGAGTGGTGATTTCGGCGAGCCGTCGGTGGGCAATGAGGGCTCCCGCTGTGGGGGGGCCACTCATCTTGAACATCCGATCCCCTGTGAGGAAGGTCAGATCGGTTGGGCCTGCCTCTTCAAAGCTGGCCAGATTCGTGACGGTCGTGTCCGATGACCCCACAAGATCTCCGCCGACGACATCGCGGATCTGCGCCAGTGAGATAGGCGTGCGTGCCCGCATAGTCATAGTGATGATGATCTCTTTTTGGGAGTTGGCTTGGACGGTTTTGCACGCTTTTTGGTCGGAGCTGGCCGGGAGATTTTTCCCAACCGCTTCTCAACATACGTCACGACATGGCCGACCTGTGTCAGTCCTGCCAAGTCTTGGTCCGGGATTTGGAGATTGAAGGCTTCCTCGATTCTGTACAGCAGTTCGATCACCGCCATAGAGTCGAGGCCTAAATCGTCACGCAGATGCTGTGTAGTCAGTATGGTGGCCGGATCGCGTTTCAGGTACTCACCCAATGTGGTGCGGATTTTCAGAGATATGGTGGGATCGATTGCCATGCGTCGATGCTCTCCGTCGTGCTCTAGCCGGATGCCGAAAAAGTTGGGCTTCTCACCCGCTCAGCCGAGATAGCGACGTCCCGCTCCCGCCTTGAGTCTGCCGGCATCCTGCTATGCGGTCGCCTGTTTCAATACCACAGCGGCGTTGTTGCTGCCAAATCCAAAAGCGTTGAGCAAGGCCACTTTCACTCGGCGTTTCTGAGCAACTGCGGAGAGTCCTGCCAGCGCACACGTCGGGTCTGGGTCATCATAGTTGACGGTCGGATGAATGTGGCCTGTATGGAGGGCCATCACTGAAGCAATACCCCCGATGGCACCGGCAGCCCCGAGCGTGTGGCCGATCAGGGACTTGGTGGCGTTAATGGCAATTTTGTCCGTGCGTGATTTAAAGAGTAGCCGAATCGCCTTGGCTTCGACGGCATCGCCGATGATTGTCGATGTGGCATGGGCATTAATGTAATCCACCTGTGCCAGGGGCATGCCGGCATCCGCGAGGGCAAGCCGCATCGTGTGGGCCACTTCCAGGCCATCTTCGCGAGGGATGACCATATGATAGGCCTCGCTGGTCGCGGCATATCCCACAATTTCTGCATAGACCTTGGCCTTGCGTTTCTTCGCATGTGCGGCGGATTCCAAGATGAGCGTTCCGGCGCCTTCTCCCATGATGAAACCGTCTCGCAATCGATCGAAGGGTCGAGAGGCTTTCTCCGGTTGGTCGTTAAACCGGGATGAGAGTGCACGGAGGGAGCAAAATCCTGCGAAGACGAGGGGGGTTATGCTGGCGTCGGCGCCCGAGGTGATCACGACATCGGCACGGCCTTCGCGGATACAGTGGAACGCTTGCCCGATCGCATGGGCGCTGGAAGAGCAGGCGGTCGAGATGGTCAGGTTCGGGCCTTTGGCGCCGTAGGCCATCGCGATAATGCCGGAGGCCGAGTTCAGCGTGATGACGGGAATAAAGTTCGGATGGACGCGATGGGGTTTCTGCTGGTGGTACAACTGTGTGATTTCCCGCTCCGCCATCAGCATTCCGCCCATTCCGGCTCCCACAATGACCCCAACGCGGTGAGGGTTCTCCTTCGCCATCTGAAGATCCGAGTCGGCCAGCGCCTCCTTCGTTGCCACGAGGGCAAACTGGGCGTAGCGGTCTACGCGTTCGCCAATGGCTGAGTCAATAAATCGCTCGACTGCGAAGTCACGCACTTGGCCTGCGACTTTGGAGCGGTAGCCGTCAATGGGAAATGGGTCAAATGACGTAATTGCCGAGACGCCGGATTGGCCGGCGAGGGCGGCTTTCCAAAAATCACTCACCCCGATACCAATGGGAGAAACAATACCCAGCCCTGTGACGACGACACGTGAGCGCATCTTGCTGAAATCCTTTTGCGAAATCTGAGGCTTCTACTTACCGGAAGCGTTGGGATCAGTCAACCAGTTGCCGAAAGAGACAGACGCACAGCCCCCATACTAATAACGCACTTTGAACATCAGATACAGGCCAAAACTCAAGAAGAGGACGTTTGCCATCCAGCCGGCGATAAGAGGCGTCAAGACCCCACCACGACCGAATGCGATCGCGATTGAGTGTGTTGCCCAGAAGCAGAAGCCAATGGCAAACGCCTGCCCAATGCCCATCGCCATACTACCCCCTCGAGTACCGCTCCGGCGCAGACTCAGAGCGATGCCGACCAGGACCATGATAACGGCGACGAATGGAAACGCAATTCGGCTGTAATAGTCTGTCTGGAGCCTTGCGGTTTGAGTGCCTTGCTGCGGGCGACGTCGGGAGTAGGCCCGGATGTCATGGAACGTCATTAACTCGGAGTCGCCGGCGAGCCAGGTGGTGAAGTCGTCGGGAATGAGAGTCAGCCCCATGGCTTGATGGTCGAAGTCGGTGGTCGATATCGTTCCATCTGGTAAAAATCGCCGCTGCCGTCCCTGGTACAGCGTCCACATGGAGTCACGATAGCGGGCTTCGTCTGCTTCGGTCATGTCAATCAGTTGAAAGTTGTGATCTAACTGGTAGAGACGGACCCCGCTAAGAAGTTCGCCGCCGACGGACACGCTTGTGACATACATGAGGCGATCGGCCCCCACTCTCGTCCAGGGTTGCTTGAGTATCACGGCTGCAGCGGGCGGCTTTTTCTCGATGCGAGTGCTCCGAATTTCTTCAGATTTGTTTGCCGCCAGCGGAATGACGGTGGAACTGAAGAGTAAGAGCACAAGGGAAATCCCCGCGGCAAAAACCATAAAAGGGGCGGTAATCCGGAGTAAACTGATGCCGCAACTGCGCATGGCCGTAATCTCGTGGCCGCGGGAGAGCAGACCAAACGTGAGCAATGTGGCCATCAGGATGGCCAGTGGCGCAATCTGGAAGGAAATCGCCGGAACCTTGAGAAGAAAATACGTCAGCACATCAAGCCAATCGGCGTCGTAGCGCAGGAAGCGGCGCACTTTCTCGAAAAAGTCGATGACGAGATAGATCGTCATCAACCCGCTGAAGCACATAGTGAAAATTTTCCCGTACTCGCGAAGGAGGTAGCGGAAGAGAATGGACATGGGGTTAGTGGCGACTCATGGTATAAAACCACACGACGGTGGTGAGAAAGAAAATGCCGTTCGGTATCCAAGCCCCAAGAAACGGCGAAAGGTGTGCCGTCGTGACCAGAAATTCGCAGGCGACATTCAGCATGTAATAGACGATCACGACAAACACGCCGACCGCAAATCCGCCGATTCGGCCCGATCGTTTTGAGGCGATGCCGGCGGGGATGCCTAACAGGCAAAATATCAGCGAAGCGGTGGGAAAGGCCAGATCTTTATAATGCTCCATCAGCCGTCGGAGCGCGGACGGATCGCGCCATTGGGATTGTGTGAGCTGGGCGATGAGGGTGTCGTACGATGGACGTTCTTCCGTGGCGGAGTAGCCACTTTGGTTGAGTGAGATTTTCAGATCGTAACTGGCGAAGGATGCTTGCTCGTATTGATCGGCATGATTCCGTTTGGTGTGAATGACTCCGTGGAGCAAGCGTAGCGCCACTTGATCGGTGGAAGGATCCATCAAGACTTCGAACTGCTCCGCCACGATAATGCGGGGATCCTCTGCATTCCGCTCGTCGGAGACAAAGATCCCGGTGGTGGCCTGTCCAGCATTCCCGTCCGGGACATAGATCATCATCTTGGGGATGGGCTCGTTAAATGTTCCCCGTTCCAGCGCGAGAACCAGCTGATCTCGAAGGAGATTCAGCGCGACTTTTTTGAGATTGATGGAACTCCAGGGTTGCCCCCACTGCGCCAACCACACGGTCAATCCGAACACGAGCAAGGCGAAGAGGAGCACAGGGCGGGCCAAGCGAAAGAGGCTCAGACCCGCAGTCTGCATCGCCACCAATTCTTTGTCAAAAGACAGTCGACCAAATGCGGTAATCGAGGCGATGATTCCGGCGATCGGGAGGGTCAGTACGAGGAACGATGGCATGAGATTGGCGAAGACTTGCAGGACCGCCACGATGCCGACGCCTTTGGAGACCAACAATTCCACGAGGCGCAGGAGTTCCCGCGTCAGCATTACAAAACACAGCGCCCCGAGGCTGATACTGAAGGGGGAAAGAAGTTCAGTGAAGATGTAGCGATCAAGCAGCGTTCGTAGAAACATTCGGAGAATCACGCTCCTCGCCGGGTATATCACTATAGGTGAGAGGGCAAGACTTGTCTACCATAAGGCCGGCAATCATGGGGCCAAAGAATAGCTTGACAAGATTTGAAACGCCGTGATACATGCTGCCCCGAGTTGTCACCGAGATGGTCTTCGTGATCGATCTTGTCTCTCCAATGGACCCATCATTCCAACCGATTCTTCTTCCTGACTTGTTCGCGTCTTCATGTGTGTCGCCAGTTGGGTTCCGGAGCCGACCACGTAACTCGTCGTGGCCGTTGAGGAAAGGAGTGTGTCTGTGAAATCAAAAGGTACAGTCAAATGGTTCAACGATCGCAAGGGATTTGGGTTCATTCGACTTGAGAGCGGGGACGAGGTCTTCGTACATTATTCCGCGCTGCAAGGAGAAGGATTCAAGACCTTAAAAGAGGGAGAAAATGTCGAGTTTGAGGTCGTGCAAGGCGCAAAGGGGCCTCAGGCTTCGAACGTCTTGAAGATGGCCATTGCCGAATCCTGACATTGTCACTCTGCTGGATTGTGCCGTGGGAAGGCCTGCTCTTTTCGTAAGGGCAGGCCTTCGTATTTCTGCTGAGTCTCCCTGCATCCAAAGCCCCAATTCGTTGACAATACCTAGAGACACTGTTAGCGTTTGATCGATTGGGAGGTCTGACTTGGCGATCGACCGTAGCAGTGTAGTGCATAGTGCACAGCTTTTTGCGTCACGGGGCCAATTCGACGCTGCCATCAATGAATGGAAGAAACTCTCCGCCGAGTCGCCGGGTGATGGGAGTATCTTCAATTCAATCGGGGAGTTACACCTCAAACGCCACGCCACCGCCGATGCCGTCACCGCCTTTTCGCAGGCTGCCAATGCCTTCCGTGCCGAAGGGGCTACCCTCAAGGCCATTGCGACCTTCAAGAAGATCTTGAAGCTTGATTCTTCACGCTACGATGTGTTCCGACATCTGGGAGATCTCAATTCGGAACGCGGTCTGCTGAGTAGCGCCGTCCAAGATTATCTCACCCTAGGAAAACACTACCTCAAAGTGGGGAAAAGTAAAGATGCCTTGGACATCTATAAGAAAATCGTCAGCCAAGACCCCTCGAATCTGGATGCCCAGCAGCGCGTTGCGGAATTGTGCCTGCAGGAAAACATGCAGGACGAAGCCACAAAAGTCTATCTGCAGTTAGGGAGGGAGCGGTCAGCCCAGCAACGTTATGCTGAGGCAAAGGATGCCTATCAAGCCGTCTTGCGGATCGAACCTGGCAATAGTGAGGCTGCTCAGTTCATCGAACACTTCACAAAGACCGGTGGGGGACCTAGCCAGGCCGCTAATGCGAAAGCGGGCACCGGAGGAAGTCCGCCCAAGAATACCGAGCCGGTCAATCTGCTGTCGGAAGCCACCCGCCGCATCGAAGCACGACAATTTGCCGGGGCGGAAGCCATTCTCAATCAATTGCTCACCAAAGAGCCCGGAAATCCCGAGGTGTGTCAATTGCTCGCCAAGTTGCATCTGCAACGCGGAGATCTTCAGGTGGCGCTCGGAGAATATCGCTACCTAGCCGGGGCGGCTTTGCGCGCCCAACATTATGACCAGGCCGAATCGATGATGGTCGAATTTCTGGCTATCGAACCAAACTCCGTACCGATCATCGAGCTCTACGGGGAACTCTACGAAGAAAAGGGTGATGTGGCCAATGCGGTGATCCGCTATGGGAAGGCCATCGAGCTGCTGCTCCAACATCCAGAACCAGGCATGCCCACGCTCCACGAAGAATTATTTGAGAAGATCAAATCGCTCGCTCCCGACGATCCCATTCTTCCGAAGCTCTCTGCACTGATGAAAGGGGAGAGCGCCGGTGAAATACCTTCACCCGCTGCCCCGCAGAGCTCGCAGGACGTGTCGTGGACTGGAACAGCACCCGACGATACCTGGACAGTGAAGTCCGAGATTCCCTTGCCGCACGACACACCTGAATCACTCATCGAGCCGGAACCTGAGCCGGTTCCATCCGAACCGGTATCGTCTGCAGAACCGGAACCAGCTACGGCGAGTACTGGATTCTCATGGTCGAATGCGAAGCCTGACGAACTCTGGACGGCGCATGCGCAAGAACCAGATTTGCCCGAACCCATTGAGCCTGTCCTCTCGACACATGATCGGTTCCAGACCTATATGAAGGCTGGCCAGCAGGCTGAGGCAGAAGAATGGCTCAGTCGCTTGGTCACGGTGCAGCCGGATGATGCGGAGGCCCGAGAACTCTTCGGCTCATTGCTTGAAACCAAGGGCGATACCGCCGGAGCAGCGTTGCAATATTCCCGCGCCTTGGAACTCCTCCTGGCACATCCCCAGGATGAGAACCCGACGCGGCCGGCGAGTCTCTATGCGAAAGTCAAAGAACTCGCTCCGGCCAGTCCATTGCTGGCCAAATGGGCCTCGACGTTTTCGCCGAAGCCACAGGCGCCGGTCTCTACCGCCGAGACGCCGGTTTCTGCTCCACCCGTGCACGAGATCAATCCGGAGACCCACTACACGCTGGGAGTGGCCTATAAGAACATGGGGCTACTGGACGAAGCGAAGGAAGAGTTTTGCCTTTCGCTGCAGAGCCAGGACTTTTTCTCGGACTCCTGTCTCATGATCGCCGTCTGTTTAAAAGAACAGGGAGAATGCCGGTCGGCGAGTGCACAGCTCGAGTTGCTGCTGAAGGATCCAAACTGCCAGGGGGCCAAGGCGCTGGCCATTCGATATGAACTCGGCTTACTCTACGAAGCCCAGGAACAATGGAGCCAGGCTGCCGCAATCTACGAATCGATTCCGACGTTCCACGACGTACCGAAGCGACTCGAATCAGCTCGTGCACACGAGGCCACAGGTGAGCCGACTTCTGCCTTCCGCTACGGAAACTAACAGGACGCTGAAAAAGTCCGCCAGCAGCGTTCTCGCATCGTTCAGCCCCTCAACGTACCGCAAGGGTACGCCTCGGGGCTTCACTCGCTGCGGCCTTGCCGGACGGACATTTTGAGCGTCCTGCGAGGCAAATTACCGTTAGGGTAGAGGCGCCGACTATCGCTTCTAGGGAATCTGGTTTGGCGCCGGACGTCCGTCTAACACCGCTTGTATATTCTCCAAACAGACCATTCCCATCTGAACCCTCGCCTGTAGGGTGGCGGAACCGAGATGCGGGAGTAGTATCACCTGCTTCATCTGTGCCAGGGCTGGATGGATGGCCGGTTCCTGTTCATAGACGTCAAGACCTGCGCCGGTGATGATTCCTGTTTTGAGAGCATCGACCAACGCGGCTTCATCGACGATCGGGCCACGCGCCGTATTGATGACGAAGGCAGTGGGCCGCATCCAGGCCAATTCGCGCGTACCGATCAGATGGTGTGTGGCCGGTGTGAGGGGTACATGAATTGTCACAACATCGGACTCCCCGAGGATATCGTGTAGCGATCGATATTCCCATTCACGGGAGAGAGATGAAGTGGCTAGTGGTTGGCGTGTGTGATAACGCACCGGCATGCGGAACCCTACCGCGCGCTGGGCCACCGCTTGCCCGATCCGGCCCATCCCGATAATCCCCAGTGTCTTGCCCGTGACTTCCGCACTCAAGAGTTGCGTGGGACTCCACCCCGTCCAAGCGCCAGACCGAACCAAGGCGTCGCCTTCGACGACGCGGCGTGCCGTCGCCAGGATCAAGGCCCAAGTCAGATCCGCGGTCGCATCCGTCAGGACATCCGGAGTATTCGTGACGATCAGACCACACTGTCGTGCTGCGGCAAGATCGATGTTGTTATACCCCACGGCATAGTTCGCCAGGATTTTCAGCTGGGTGGCCGCATGAATAGTCTCGGCGGCAATGCGATCGCCCAGGGTCACGATCGCGGCATCGGCTTGGCAGAGACCCTCACGCAATGTCGCCGGCGAGGGCAATGCATCGCGGGGATCCTGCACCAGTTGAAACCGTTCCCGCACGATATTCATCACAGGATCGGGGAGGAGGCGTGAGACATAAAGAGTGGGGCGTGTGTCGGTCATAGGCAAGTGCTCCTATCCGCGCGGATCCTAGCAGGATGCTGAAAAAGGCCGCCAGCTTCGTTCTCGCCTCGAAAGCATCCTCAACGTAGCCCAGAGGCTACGCCTCCGGTGCTTTCACGGCTGCGGCCTTGCTGACAGCCTTTTTGAGCATCCTGCGGGACGTATATTCTCTTGTACCACACGTGAGCTCATCGATGCGCTGGCGTGCCTAGATTGTTGTTCCGAAGCCGTGTACTGAGCAACAGCCAGACTTGTGCTGGTCTCAAGAGTCCATTTAGAATGAGGTACCCATTCAACTATGACCGCACCCACTCTCATTCTGCCAGAACGTTCCCGCGCCGTAGCCTCAGATCTTCGCGCCGCGATTGGTGCGCATAAAGTCAAAGACGATTACTCCACGCGCACTGCCTATGCGGTGGATGCCAGCATCTATCGGATGGAGCCCAAGGCGGTTGTGCTTGTCGAGTCCGAGGAAGACATTGCGGCGACGGTGCGTTACGCCGTCGCGCGAGGTATTCCACTGACGCCGCGTGCTGCCGGGACAAATTTGACTGGCTCGGCGATCGGGTCGGGGATCATTCTGGATGTGTCGCGCTTGAATCGGGTGTTGGAGTTGAATCGAGAAGAGCGTTGGGCTCGGGTACAGCCGGGGATCGTGCTCGCTGAGCTGAATAAAGAGCTTGGGCGGCATGGTCTATTGTTCGGGCCCGATCCCTCTAGCGGCGACATGTGCAAGCTCGGAGGGATGTTGGCAAACAATTCATCCGGTCCCCACACGCTGCGGTACGGTGCGGTCAAAGATAATGTACAGGCGCTTCGTGTCTGCCTGCAGTCCGGTGACTGGCTGGATGCGAAGGCCTATGGGCTCGACGATTCACGATGCACGGATCTGCTGAAGGCGCACAGGCCGCTTCATGATCTGCGGTCCTTGCTCCAAGATCATGCCGCGCTGATTGCGCAGAAACGTCCGACAGTCAGCAAGAACAGTTGTGGCTACAATCTTTTCGGTCTTGCCGATGGGCTTGCGCGAGGCTGCTTCGATCTTCCTAAACTCTTCGTCGGCAGCGAGGGCACGCTCGGTCTCTTCAGCGAGGCGACGATTAGGCTGGTCGAGAAACCCCGCGCGACCCTCACGGCGCTCATCCACTTTCACCGTTTGGAAGATGTGGGCGATGCGGTGCCAAAGCTGTTGGAGTTAAGTCCTAGCGCATTGGAAGTGATGGATGCCAACACACTCAATCTGATCGGGCGGGCGAAGCACGGCATCCCGGGAGATGCGGCTGCCACCCTCCTGGTGGAATTGGACGGCGACGCGATAGGAAACGATCTCCGAGCACAGGCCGAGCGCATGATCAACATTTCCCGCCGGTATCGCCTCACCTCCGATCCCGTGATCGCCTTCGATCCCGAGCAACGGGAGCAATTGTGGAAGGCCCGCAAGGCCCTCTATCCCACGCTCTATCGGTTCGATCCCAAGAAGAAGCCGATCAACTTTGTCGACGACGTAGTGGTGCCGGCTGACCGGATCAGCGAACTCATCCGCTATCTCGAAGAGTTCTTCGCCGGGCAGCGCGTGCCGGTCGCGATTTTCGGTCATATTGGCAACGGGAATGCCCACATCATTCCCTTGCTCGACGTGAACGACCACGAAGATTTCCAGAAGATGGTGCAGGGCTATCACGAGATTCACCAAACAGTCTTGGGCCGCTTCGGCGGTTCCATCTGTGGGGAGCATGGGGATGGCCGGGTGCGTGCAGAATATGTGAAGACGATGTTCGGCCAGGAGCTGTACGATCTGTTTGTACGGGTGAAGCAGAGCTTTGATCCCACCGGAGTGCTCAACCCCGGCATCAAGATAAGCGACCGGCCCTTCACAGACCATATCGATCATGTGAGATTGTCAAAATCCTGTGCGACCTGCGCCAAGTGTAACGCCGTCTGTCCGGTCTACGACGTGTTTCAATCGGAAGACATGAGTTCGCGTGGCTGGTTCGAGATTGTCACGGATAAGAACTATAGCTATCTGAATTCGAAGCGAGTTGTGGAAGCCTGTCTTAACTGTAAGTCCTGCCGTACAGCCTGTCCGGCAGGAGTCGACGTGTCACAGCTCATTCTGGACAGGCGTGCTGAGAACCCGAACAAGATGGCAGGTGCCATCTTTCGTTTCCATGCACAGACTGCACGATTCGAGCAGTTCTTAAAGTTTCTCGCGAGGTATCAGTCGATATGGGATCGACCGCTGATTCGGCGGTTACTCGATCACCTGACCAAGCCGTTTATGCATCGTCTTGCCGAGACAGCGCGATTGTCGCCTCAGCTCGTGTTGCCTCGACTGGCCAGGAGGCATCTCCGTGACCGCTATCCTGAACTGATTCCACAGGCTGGAGCGGCTGCTCGTTCACCGGTGGCCTATTTCCATGGCTGCGCAGCCAACTACTTCGACGATGGAGTGGGTGATGCCGTGATCGCCGTGCTGCGAAAGCATGGGGTCGAGCCGGCTCTGCCGCCCCAACGCTGTTCCGGGACGCCAATCGAAACCTATGGACATCGCGCGTTGGCCAAAGAAGGGGCACGGGTCAATCTCGTATCCATGGCAGGATACGACAAGGTGGTGACCGGATGTGCCTCCTGTACCCTCATGTTGAAGGACTACCCAACCCTGTTCGCTGGTGAGCCGGAGCAAGCGGCGGCCCAGGCTTTGGCCAAACGGGTCACCCATATTTCTGAGTTTGTGGCACAGTCGCCGGTGAAACCAGCCATGGCTGGGTCGCAGTCCGCGAAGTGCAAGGTGGCCTATCATTCGTCCTGTCATCTTCGAGCCGCGGGAGTGACCAAGGAACCTCGTGCGATTCTCGCAGGATTACCAGGCGTCGACTATGTCGAGATGCCGGATGCCGATCGCTGTGCCGGCGGAGCAGGGACCTATCTCGTGAAGGATTTTGACACGTCGCAGCGCATTGTCGAGCGCAAGCGGCGGGCCGTCGAACAGAGCGGAGCCGACGTTGTCGCCACAAGCTGCCCTGCCTGTATGATTCAATTACGCACGGGATTGCAGGGCGCAGCGGAGGTCAAACACGTGGCGCAGCTGATTCAAGAAGCCTATGAGGCAGCAGACCGGTCGTAGGTTTATCTGGTCTATTTGGTTTGTCTGGTTGATCTGGTTTGTGGTGCTCAACCAAACAAACGAGATAAACCAAACAAACTAAATAACGAGGTTTTAATGGTCACAGTGCTGGTTTTTGGACTGACACTTCGAGATGCGCTTGGAGAAACTGAATGTGAACTTGAGGTATCGGAGCCGACCACAGTCAGGAAGCTGATCGAATCGAACCAGGATCGTATGGGCCCGCTGTTGCAGTTTCTGACGAATCGAGAAGTCATGATTACGGTGAACAAGAAAGTGAGCGCCGAAGACACGGTGGTCAAGGACGGCGATATCGTAAAGTTATCCCATCAGTCGAGGGTGTCCTACGACGGCACTCGAGACATCCCCATCTAGCAGGCTGCTGAAAAAGGTCCCCAACTTCGTTCTCGGGTCGTCACAATCCTCAACGTACCCGAGAGGGTACGCCTCCGGTTGTGACTCGCCTGCGGCCTCGTTGGATGACCTTTTTGAGCAGCCTGCTGAGTCGGATTGCTGCGCCCTGTTCTCCACAGCGGTCTCGCTGTCGAACTTTTTGAGCATTCGGTTGGCATCCTCTACTAGCTACGTACGTGCCGCTTCATTATGGGACCGGTATTCCAGGAATAGCCGGCTGTGCTGATTGCCGATGAGTTCTAGCGTGATGGTTCCATCTGCGGTCTCCCATGTTGCATGGTAGTGCAGGTGGCCGATGAGGACCGCGACGCCCCAATAATCGGGAACCGGTTTGTAGAGGTCATTGTCCCAGACAGTCTGGTCGTTCGTCGGGCTTCCATATGTAGTGGTGAGCTGCTCTTTCAGCGTCCGGTAGTATCCGATAAATTCATTCAGTCCATGAAGAGGCCGCTGCAGCAGGATGTACTGGCCACGGACAAGTGATTCATGGTGGAACTCGTATCCTTCAAGCACACCATGATCGGCGAGATTACGCAGGTAGATCAGTTTGCCTTCCCCGTCGCGTTCGACCGTTCCTGCCATAGACAGGCGAAGGGCTTCCGGCTGTTGCCCCCAATGAGCCTCCACCCTCTGCAAAAATGTCAGAACCTGCTTCGTCACCTCCGCCTGTAACGAGGCTTGTTCTATCTCGTCGAATGGGACTCTGACTGTCGGAGGTGGGAGGGCATCTTCTGGGTTAGCCCACGCGCGAGGGCCAAATCCTGTCAGCGTCACGACGAGCATCAGTGCAATGAGACCACGCATAGGTGGCCACGATAGAGGGGCAGCGGGGTACGGGTCTATCCTACAAAAGGCTGGATTCAGCGAGGCCGACGTTTGGTTTTGGCCGTCGGCGGCGCCGTAAGCGGATCGTCGGGCCAGGAGTGTTTGGGGTAGCGGCCACGGAGTTCTTTTTTGACTTCAAGATAGGCCGACTTCCAGAAGCTGGAGAGATCCTTCGTGATCTGGACGGGACGGCGTGCCGGCGATAGGAGATGTAGCATGATTGGTATCTTCCCATCAACGAGACGGGGCGTGTCCTTGCAGCCGAACATTTCTTGCAACCGCACAGCCAGGATGGGCAGATCCGGCGTCTCGTATTCCACGCGAACGTTCGATCCGCTCGGCACCGTCAGATGGGTGGGGGCCCACCGTTCGAGTTGGCGTTGCTGTTCCCAGGAGAGGAGCGCGTGCAATGGCTGGGTAAGATCGAGCCGTGTCACACGGTCGAGCGTCGTCACTCCTGTGAGATAGGGAGCCAGCCAATCGTCGAGGGTCCGCAGCAGTGCCTCGTCCGACAGATCTGGCCATCGCGACTCCTGTCCTTCAATCCTCCGTAGAAATGCCACTCGTGCCTGCCACTGACGAATCTCCGCTGTCCAGGCCAGCCGGTCGAGTCCCGCCTGGCGAATGCCCTCTAACAGGGCGGTGGTGATGTGTGAAGGATCCGGCTTCGAGAGCCCCTGCTTGGACAGGACGAGCGAGCCTAACCGGCGTTGTCTTGTCGCACGAACCATCTGCGCTGTGTCATCCCACAATACCTCATCTATCACTTGAACCCTGGCTGCATACTGAGTCTCAAGATCCCGAAGTTCTATAGGCGCAGCCAGATCGATCCTGGCCCACTGCGCGCCGCCGTCCAGGTCGGCAATGACCAAGTAGTCTTCTGAGCCGAGGGGATCAGGATTCGCAAAGAGGGCGCCACGGCCATTGGCCATGTGATAACGTGCTTCATTCCCGCGTTGACGTTGCGCGAGGCACTCCGCATAGGCGAGTGCGAGCAACAGACCAACCTCACTGAGGCTGTCCTGCCGATCCGAACGAGCCACTCGCGGGAGTTGTCGTTGCCACAAATCGGCTGTGCGTCTGACGCGTTGAAAGGCGGCACGGTCGACGGTCGCACCGGCTGCGTGGTCGTGCGCTCCATGCAAGACATCCAAGCGGAGCCGCAGATCGCTGTTGCGCCAGCCGGAGGGCCCTCGCAGAATATCTCGTTCGCTGAGGAGTGCCGCCAGTTCGCAGGCCAAGCTGGTGAGCTGTAGCGGCACAGCATGGATCAGCATGTGTGCGAGACGTGGATGCAGCGGCAGTTCGGCCATCTGTTTACCATGAGCGGTGATTTGTCCCTCTACCGTAAGCGCGCCGAGCCCGATGAGCAGCTCCTTCGCTTGGGCCAGAGTCCCAGCCGGTGGAGGAGTGAGCCAGGACAACTCGGCTGGGTTGGCGGTACCCCAGAGGGCCAATTCGAGCAGCAGGGGCGCCAAGTCGGCGTCGAGCATTTCCGGCGGGCGACGAGGGGCCAACGATTGGTGCTCCGCAGCGGTCCACAGACGCGAACAGACACCCGGCTCAAGACGACCAGCCCGCCCACGACGTTGCTCGGCGGAATCCTGGGTGACGCGAATGGTTTCCAGTCTGGTGAGTCCCGAGCGCGGATCGAACCGAGGTACGCGTAGCTGACCGGCATCAATGACGACGCGCACCCCGTCGATCGTCAAACTGGTCTCGGCGATTGAGGTGGCCAGCACAATCTTTCTCGTGCCCGGTTGTGCGGGAGCGATCGCGCGGTCCTGCGCCTCTTGTGGCAGGTCGCCATGGAGCGGTGCGATAAGGATGTTGGAGCTCAGATTCAGATCCAGAAGTTTTCGTTCGACGCGGCGAATCTCCGCCATGCCAGGCAGAAAGACCAGGAGACTGCCTTGGTCCTGCGCGAGCGAGCGCCGGATCGATTGTACAACTGCCGCATCGAGATGGCCGGAGAGCGGCTGGTCGAGATAGCGTGTCTCGACAGGAAAGAGCCGGCCTTCGCAGGCAATCACAGGCGCCTGGCCCAAGAGATCCGAGACCGGCCCACAATCCAACGTGGCCGACATCACGAGCAGACGAAGATCCGGACGAAAGAGCCGTTGCGATTCGAGACAGAGGGCCAGACCTGTGTCAGCCTGCAGGCTCCGCTCGTGGAATTCATCGAAGAGGACGACGGCGTATGCGCTGAGCGCAGGATCCTGCTGGAGCAGGCGAGCGAGAATGCCTTCCGTGACCACTTCGATTCTGGTCCTGGGTCCTACCTTTGTGTCGAGTCTCATACGATAGCCGACCGTTCCGCCGACCGGTTCACCCAGCGTCGACGCCATACGATGGGCTGCGGCGCGGGCCGCGAGCCGGCGTGGCTCCAACATGAGCAGCGACTTTCCATCGAGCCACGGGGCATCGAGTAAGGCCAGCGGGACACGCGTCGTTTTTCCGGCGCCAGGCGCAGCAGTCAGCAGTGCATTCCGTCCCTGCGTCAGCGTGTGACGAAGAGTCGGCAGCACATCTTCTATTGGAAGGTTGGACATGATAAGTTCGAGATTCTTGGCACTCATGAATCGTGTGCGTCTACCTTGAACCTACCGCAATCTGCGCTGCGACGAGAGATGAACGACGCTTCACGAACAACGGTGGTTTAACACACCCTGCCAGACTGTATCAGAGTCGAGAGAGCGACGAAAAGGAAACAGGGGCATGACCGAGTATCAATGGACCAGTGAGAAACCTATTTCTGCCGGCTGGTATTGGTTCCGTGGCCTGGCGCATGAGGCGGACCCCTTTATCGTGCAAGTCGATATGGTCGGCCAGTTTCAATGGCCGGACGGTGGGTTTCAAGAAGTGACGCTGGCCAAAGGGGAGTGGGCGGGGCCGATCCAGCTGCCTGGAGAGAAGGCGTAGGACCGTTGGAAGCTTTCCCTGCTCCCGGAACGCGCACGATGTAACGGTGCTCGTTCGACGGGCGCAATAGGAAAGCCTCCAACGGCCCTACGCCCAGAGAGCGGAGCAGCGGATAACCCATTGGGGGAAAATGTACGAGCAAGCTTGGAGGGAGCATTGCGAGAAAGCCTGCGCCTGGGATGAGTTTGTCTTTTGACACGATCGGAGTTGTACAGATGAGTAGAGAAATTTTTTTGCCGGCCTCCTATCTCTTCTTGGTCGTACCGCAGTAGTATACCGCTTACCTGGCAACAGTCCGACGATCGCAAAGCTGGCATTCATTATAGAGAGATCTTCAATACATTCTATGAAACACGATACTCCACACCCATCTACGGAAGCCCCGGCCAAAGGGTTTTCTCCCAGCTTTGCCGCGCTGGGCCTGGAGGCTGCGCTGCTCACGACGCTCGACATGCTGGGCTATGAGGAGCCCACGCCGATCCAACGAGAGGCGATCCCGCCATTGTTGGCGGGCCGCGATCTTTTGGGCCAAGCGGCGACCGGGACCGGCAAGACAGCAGCATTCACCTTGCCGCTGCTTCAGCGTATTGCCCATTCGGTGCGACGCTGTCCCTCCGTGCTTATCCTGGTGCCGACCAGAGAGCTGGCCATTCAGGTCGCTGAAGCCGTCACGCGCTACGGCAAAGAATTAAGGATTTCCGTGCTCCCGGTTTATGGAGGCCAGGCCATCGGCCCGCAGCTCTATGCCCTCAAGCGCGGTGTCGATGTCGTGGTCGCCACACCCGGACGCGCGCTAGATCATATCAACCGCAAGACTCTCCAACTCAAGACGATTCAGACGGTTGTCCTGGACGAAGCTGATGAGATGCTCGACATGGGATTTGCCGAGGATCTGGACGCCATTTTGGAACAGACACCCAAAGAGCGGCAGACCGCGTTGTTCTCCGCCACCATGCCGATCCGGATCGCCTCCATCGCCAAGCGCCACCTCAAGGAGCCGGTTGAGATCAAGATTGCGAAGGAGCCGCTCAAGGCGGGCGCTGCTCCGCGTGTGCATCAAACTGCCTATATCGTCGGCCGATCGCACAAGGAGGCGGCTCTGGCCCGTATTCTGGATATGGAGGCGCCGAAGTCTGCGCTCGTGTTCTGCCGTACGCGTATCGAAGTCGATGAACTCACGGCTATGCTGACGGGTCGTGGGCACAAGGCCGAAGCGATCCATGGCGGGATGAATCAGCCTCAGCGCGATCGCGTGATGAATTCGTTCCGGTCCGGGCAGACCGAACTTCTCGTCGCGACCGATGTGGCGGCGCGGGGGCTGGATATTCCATCCGTCTCGCATGTGGTGAACTATGATCTGCCCATGTCTCCGGAAGGCTATGTCCATCGGATCGGACGAACCGGACGGGCCGGGCGTGAAGGGGCGGCGATCACCGTGATTGAGCCCCGAGAACAACGGCTCTTGTGGAACATTGAGCAGCTGACGAAAGCCAAAATTGTCGTGACTCCAGTACCGACGGTCGCAGACCTTCGCACCAAACGGCTTGCACGCACCAAGAGTGCGATTGAAGATGTGCTCGCAGCCGGTGACCTCGACCTGTTCCGGGCCGTGGCCGCTGCGCTTGCCGAAAAGGGAAATCCGACAGAGGTGGCGGCGGCTGCGTTGAAACTCGTCTTTCGCATGCAGGGTGGGGAGCGAAAGGAACATGATATTCCGGCCGCATCGAGTAGGCCGCCGGAGCGGCCATCGATGGCGCGGCGGCCCATGGGAGATCCTCGCGGGCGGACCGGTAGCATGATGCCGCGAGAAGGACAGGGCAGACCGTTCAGCGTACCTGGCCGTGGTGGACGAACGGCAGGGATGGCGAAGGTGTATATTGGCGCCGGCCGGGAGGCAGGCATCCGCCCGGGCGATCTCGTCGGGGCGATTGCCAACGAATCCGGACTCAATTCGAATGTGATCGGCGCCGTCGAAGTGATGGATCGATTCTCGTTGGTGGAGGTGCCGGAGGTGTTGGCCCGGGAGATCATCGAAACCCTCAGCCGGACTAGGATCAAAGGACAGAAGGTGGCGGTCAGATTGTTTCTGGAGCAGGGAAGGGGAGGGAGGGCATAGCCAGGTGCCCTTTTTGCTCGCAGAACGCGCACGATAGGAATGTGCTCGTCCGACGCGCGCAGTCAGGGGAACCGTCAGCCACCTCCTTTCGGGAGATACAAGCAAGCTTGGAAGGATCATCGATAGCCAGCTGCCCTCCGGTTGATCCATGTCGTTTCTGAAGGGTCGTTCGTCTCTCGCGGCTGAAGCGATCAGCAATCAGCCATCAACGACTTCAATTGCATCTCGTCTTTTACTGAAAGTAGGAAACGTTTCACGAGATGAACGCTCCGCCAATAGCAGCGCTATCACGATTGGTGCTGTCCAAATCTGAATCTGTGAGGTTGGCATGGTGCAGGATCGAGCCAAAAGCCTTTCTTGGGTTCTTGCACAGCCTTCTCTCGTGATTCAAGCTCAGTGTAATTGGGCGCATATTTCCGATGCGATCAGCACCAGCTGGCTGTAACCATCACGTGATTGACGTTGGTGCCATCGATCTAGTAAGGTCTCCCCCGGAATTAAGGGTTTGCGAATTCTCCTACGCAGGCGCATGTTGTATCTGGAGGTAGGCTATGCTGGCTATGCGATTGGTGCGGCTCATCGAGGGTCATTCCGAACAGCTTTCCCGCGACCTCAGCGAGAAGGTCTGGAACTCTCCCCGGTGTAGCGATCTCCGCAAAGTTCCGGTGAACGAACTCGAAGCCCGCACCCGCGAGATCTATCGCAACCTGAGTGACTGGCTGGTGGGCAAGACCGAGGCCGAAGTGGAGCGGCGTTATACAGAGCTGGGCGCGACGCGAGCCCAGCAGGGCGTGGCCTACAGCCACTTCGTCTGGGCGATCACCGCCACCAGGGAGCACATGCGTGACTTCGTCCAGCGCGAAGGTCTGTCCGATAGCGCTATGGAATTGCATGGGGAGCTGGAGCTGATGCACTTGCTCGGCCAATTCTTCGATCGTGCGCTGTACTATGCTGCCGTGGGTTATGAGTGCGAGCGCGACCACATAGGAGGGAAGCAACGGAGGCGCAAGGGAGATGACCCGAGAAAACCCGCGTAGTGCCCTATCGGCTGGGAACTCGTGCCTTCCGCAATACATACGGGGTAATCGGATGAGTGTCAGCCTGTAATCCTATTCTCACCTCTCGTGCCTCGACTTTCAGCCGCTCTCGCGTCCTACTCCCTGTCATATACGTCTGATACCACGTGAAATTGGATATCCCGCTGCAATGACTCTTGTTGAAGAGACCACGGACTCCATTGACGGCAATCGTCCTGCCTGTCCGATCGCCCATGAGCCGAATTAAAAAACCACCCAAGAAAAGGAATCGAGAGTCTTGTTCATCAGTTGATTTTCTCCAGGCTCCCGCGTGATGTGATCATTTTCTCTGAAGGGGCATACTGTAATAGGGTTCGTAGACCCCACGTCCCCAGTCGATTTCAACGCGCTCCTCATATCCCTGTGCGGTAGGGGCCAGTACCTTCCTGGCGGCCACGGCAGGCATGTTGTGCGGCATGCGATCCGGAAACATGAGCCGCCCGTCCTCCATGACGAGATGGAACTCGTGGATCTTTCCCCCGTCCGTGTATGCTCGGCTCACAAGTGCACCGGTCTCCTCGTCCGGACCGAGGACAATAAAGGCCTGATGCCGATCCCAGGACCCATTGGTCTTTCGATAGGTGGCTGCCATCCGAAGACTTAGAAAGCGCCCGCCTGCCTCCCAACTTCCGATCACTTCCTTCTGGATGGATCGTTGCTCCTGAGGCAACTCCACCGTTCCTTCGAAATGTCCCAGGAGAAACCGGACGTATTCGAGCGCCGCACTGGGTTTTTCCGGTTCATGAATGGGATCGAACCGAAAGGGCTGAGCCGTCCCTGCATCGACGAGCAACGTCTTCGCCTGAACCGCTCGTTGTGCAAAACTCAAGACAGCGTCCCACTCTCTGCGGCGCGCGAACTGGGAAAACAATTCACAGCCGTGACCGACACGCAGCAATGCCAGCGGCGCTTGCTTGCAGGGCCCTTGGCAGGCCGTTGGTGAAATCCGACAGCCAATGCGTTCAGCTTCAGACTGCAACGCGTGAGAGGCGACCTCGAACCCTCTTCGCTGCCGGCAGGGCTCTCCATCGCAGAGAAAGAAGTGGGCATCACTTTCGAAAAAGTTCCGTTTCGCACGGGCCAGAGAGGCATCGAATTCCAGCGAGCTGTGTGCGATCGCTTTCGACTCAACATCGCGGCGAAGATCTGCAACCGCCTCGTCCGTGCAGACACCCATCCCGCTTACGACCAGTGCAAGGGTGAGACTATCCAGCGACGACGTGACGGACTGACTCACTGACTGCTCTGGTATAGGTCCTCCTTCTACACCGGACGTGGCATGTTCGACTGTTCGCATCGCGGCGTCACCTCATCAGTGGCCGGCTCGACCATGTAAATCATGAGCGCGTTGTTCACGGGAGAGGGCCGACATGCGCCACGATCCTCAAAACGGTTGCGTATTGCCGGAGCAAACCGACATTCACGCGGCTTGCGTGTGTGCTTAGTCTGGCTTCATGTGCCGTTCTAATTCGCCCGGCTTGAGTACTCCGTATTGTTCGAGCACTTCAATCAGTGCCAGGGTATAGCGCTCATAATAGTCCCACCTGGCGGCGCCATTGCAGGCATCTTGTTCCCACGCAGCAATCTTCTGAATGAGATGCTGCCTGAAATCTTCCCACTCAAAATGGCCTTCTTTGGACAGGGCCAACGCCATACCGAACACCGTGCGCTGCCAGTCTTCGCTAAAAAACAGCTTTCCCTCACTGCGTGGTGGCGAGTCCGGTTGCCCAAGCATCTGCGTCGCGGCGTATTCTTCGAATCGAGTAAACATATGGTTTGTTATGCGGCTTGCGGTGGAGGAACCAGAGCGACCCCCATCATGGCTTCCGGTGTGACCAGGGCCGCGAGTTGTTCTTCGTTCAGATCTTCGGAGAGAGCCGGTCGTTCCGGAATGACGAACCAGCGGATCTGCGCGCTGCTATCCCAGACCTTGACTTCCTTGCTTGGCGGGATCGGTACTCCAAACTCGCGCAACACGGCGCGAGGTTCACGCACGCCTCGTGAGCGGAACACCGGATCTTTATACCAGTAGGGCGGTAGGCCTAGCACCGGCCATGGATAGCAGGAGCAGAGGGTACAGATGATCAGATTGTGCACAGACTCGCTGTTGGCCACGGCTTTCATATGCTCGCCTTCCGCGCCGGTCATACCAGGGAAGTTGAGCTCGGCGATGGCCTTGGGGGTATCTTCCAGTAAACGACGTTTGTATGCTGGGTCGAGCCATGCCCGGGCCACGATACGAGCGCCGTTAAACGGGCCAGCCACGGTTTCGAAATGACGGAGTACGGTATCGACGGAATCGCTTCCCAGTACCCCCTTTTGTATGAGCAGCGCTTCCAGTGCGCGGACTTTCGCCGCACTGGCGGCTTCGCGGTCCTTGTCGTATTCAAAGAGTCCACTCATGACGGATCCTTCGAGTGAAATTCGTGAGCAGACAGCAGGTACGCATCAAACAGGTCGGCATAAATGACGGTGTGGGGTTCGCTTTTGTCGGTGCCCCAGATATGCGTTGCGTCAAACGCCACGCAATAGACATGCTGCGGCCCGTCCAGGCCGTCCGGCCCGGTTGAGACAAAATATTCGAACGCGCCAGGATAGACTTCGCTGACCGTGCCGTGCTTGTTGCGCAAGAATCCAGGCAGTCTGGTGTGATCGGCGGCTTTGGGGTCAGCGACATACACGATGTCTCCGACGGAAAAGCGGGCCGGTGCCATAGGCGTACGCAAGCCGGAGTCGCCGTGATGGAGATACTTGACCACCTGTTCCTTGAGTGCCGGATTGGGTCCTTGTGGTAGCGGCGCATCGGGATGCGCGCGGTAGTGATCGGTCAATGCGGCCAATTCATCGGCAGCGATGTAGCCGCGATCGACGAAGAATTGGCTGATACCCATCAGCCATTTTTCGTAATACCGATATTTGAAGTATTCGAACGGTTGCATGTTCTCGGCACCGGTACGCAATGAGGCCCAGGTCCAGGTGTCCTTGAACGTGGTGGGTAGATCCTTGATCTGATATTTCTGCAGCGCATGCTCCAAATGGCCGCTTTCGGCCATCATCACGGTGTGAATGCCAAAGATGCGCTTCTCCCACTCCATCATGAATACTTTTTTGTCGAAAAAATTGACCGGTCCGAGATTTTCCAGGCCGCCGAGATAGTGTTGGAGTCTCATGATCAAATCCGATTCATGGACAGGCTAGGCGAAGGGTCACTTGCGTTGTCGTGCACGCAATCGAGGAACCCGCGCGGCAGCACCGTGCTGTCGAGATGACGGCCGATAAACACGAATCGGCTCTGGCGCGCCTCAGCAGACTGCCAGCGCTTTCCTGGCTTGGCTTCCAGCAGCATGTGCACGCTGTGAAAATAGAATTGCCGCGCCTCGCCGTGGAAATTCAGCACGCCTTTCATGCGCATGATGTGTTGGCCCTGTTGCTGAACCAGCCGATTGACCCAGCGATGAAAGCGGTCCGGGTCAAGCGAGTCGGCAGTTTCAACCGCGCAGGACGTAATTGAGGTATCATGGTCGTGGTCGTGTTCGTCTCGCAGGATGCCGGGCTCTATCGCCAGCAAGTTAGGCAGTGAAAATCGGGGTACGCCGAGCAGTGTACCGGCTGCCACTTCGGCGTTCTTGGTTCGAATGATGGCAGCGGTCGGATTGATCGCACGCAGATGGCGTTCCAGCGGCGCGACGTCTTCAGCCTCCAGCAGATCGACTTTATTCAGCACGATCAGATCGGCGAAGGCAATCTGTTCGCGCGCGATGTCATTCCCAATCTGGTGTTGGACATGGGCCGCGTCTACCAGGGCCACAACGGATTCCAACTCTACGCGGGTCAAGAGATCCGGGTCGGCCAGAAATGTCTGCAACACCGGCGCCGGGTCGGCCAGCCCTGAAGTTTCGATGATCAGGCGATCGAGTGTGATGTCACTGCGCTCCAACAGGGCTTTGACGCCGGCCACCAGGTCGGTGCGCACAGTACAGCAGATGCAGCCGTTGCGGATCTCTATTAGAGCTTCTTCATCGGCGACAATGAGTTCGCCGTCGACCCCAACCTCTCCAAACTCATTGACGATCACCCCGATGTTGGCGCCGCGGTGCTGTGTGAGCAGATGATTGACAAGAGTCGTCTTGCCGGCACCGAGAAATCCGGTGATGACCGTAACCGGTATTTTCTTCGACAGCATAGTATCTAAACCAAGGATCAAACGGTTAGTTTGACAGGCCTCGGGGGACACGTATCAACTCGTTAAAATAATTGGAGCGTGAGAACTCGGCGTTTACATGTGTGTTCGTGACGTTGACTCGGCGTAAGTGGAGTGCCATCACCACACACCCAACCTTTGATCAGCCAGACGCGCGTAGACGGTAAGGACGGCATACGGAACGCGACAAGATTATTTTGTGCCAGGCTCACCGCTATTGTCAACGGGTTGTAGC
>DATNCR010000069.1:0-8057 GCA_035607135.1 Nitrospiraceae bacterium | reverse complement strand
ACGTACACAGCAGTCGTCCTCTTCACGGCCAGCCTCATTTTCCATCGGCGGGATTTTCGCTAGCCTCAACTCTGATTCTCTGCTTGCAATCTTTCCAGGGCCAAGGTATTCATATGAACGGCAACGGGGATGCGTGTCACGCGTGGCGATCTTCGATCCATGAATATTCCTCTCCTTGATCTCAAAGCTCAATTCCAGCCACTCCGGGCTGAAATTCTGGCAGCGATGCAGGCCGTCTGTGACGAACAAGGATTCGTGCTGGGGCCGCGCGTTGTGGCATTCGAGGAGTCCATTGCCCGGTACATCGGGTCTCGCTATGCGATCGGTTGCGCGTCGGGCAGCGATGCGCTGCTGCTCTCTCTTATGGCCATGGGAGTGCAGGCCGGCGATGAAGTCGTCACTATCCCATTTACGTTTTTTGCCACGGCGAGCGCGGTGTCACGATTGGGCGCGAAGCCGGTATTTGTGGACATTCAGGCCGACACCTTCAACATTGACCCCGGTGTGATTGAACAGGCGATCACGCCCCGGACGAAAGCGATCATACCCGTGCACCTCTTCGGCCAATGTGCGGACATGGCTGCGATCAATGAGATTGCCACGCGAAAGAAGATTCGCGTCATTGAGGATGCGTGCCAAGCCATTGGGGCGGCACAGGGAGGGAAGCGCGCTGGGGTACTTGGAGACACGGGGTGCTTTAGTTTTTTCCCCAGCAAGAATTTGGGCGGGTTCGGAGATGGAGGGCTTATCACGACCAATGACAAAGCCCTTGCCGATTCCATGGCCATGCTCCGTGTTCACGGAAGCCAGGTCCGCTATCTCCACGAGGCGGTGGGGATCAATAGCCGGCTGGATGCGCTGCAGGCTGCCGTATTACAGGTCAAACTGAAGTACCTTGACCAGTGGACCACGGGGCGACGTCGGAATGCCGAACGGTATCAGCAGATATTTGCCCGGACGAAGCATGCGGATCGCGTCGCGCTTCCACCAACACAGCCTGGCAATTTTCACGTCTACAACCAATTCACCGTGCGCGCGCCGAAGCGCGATGAGTTACGCGCGTTCCTCAAAGAGAAAGGGGTCGGCACGGAAGTGTACTATCCGCTCCCGATGCATCTCCAAAATTGTTACCGCGATTTAGGACATCAGAAGGGAAGCTTCCCCCTGTCAGAACAGGCGGCTGAAGAAGTGATGTCTCTTCCGATCTATCCCGAATTGACAGAAGCGCAGCAGACCTACGTTGTTGAGATGATTGCGGAGTTCTATCGGCGCACCTCGTGAGATACGGGAATGTTTTCCTAAGGCACAGACCGTGGCGCAGGGGCAGGAGACCCTGCTGGTGTCTCTTGTTTCTTTGGTCTATTTGTTTGATCTAGACTAAGCAGATCAACCGCGTCCCGCCAGCTTCGATCCTCTATCATGTATCATGCGCGACAGCCCAGCCGCGCAGGCCATCCAAGTTCTGTTGTATTCAATGGCACTCCCGCAGTCTGCTCGCCCTGATGCGGTCACACACCTGCTTTCCAGGGAGCTCGTGTTTCTGTCAATGCGTTGTCCGCTCAAGCATTCCGTCGTATAGTGCATGCATGGTTCAACAGTCGATGAACGTGACGGGTGGCACAGCAGCCAGAAGAGGGAGGCCATGATGAGGTCAATGATATGGGGGGGAATGTTCGTAATCTCCTTGATATGGAGCACTGTGGCTACCGGTACGGACTTATCGCCCCGTGAAATCTACGAACAAGACTCTCCAGCCGTGGTAATGGTGATGGGGTATGCGGATGGTGGCAAGAAGGGGAGTGGCGGGACCGGTTCGATCATTCAATCGGACGGACTGGTTCTCACGAATGCCCACGTTGCAATCGAAGAGCAGACAGGAAAACCCTTCGCCCGTCTATTCGTATTTCTCAAACCGGCTCGAGTCACAGGAGAGTCAAGGAGCGATCTCTCCCGCATGGTACGTGCCAAAGTCGTGGCCTATTCACAACCGTTGGACCTTGCCCTATTGAAACTCGATAGCGTCACCGAATCGCTGCCCGTCATCAATGTGAGTGAATCGGGCCGGGTCAGGATTGGGGATCGAGTGGTGGCCATTGGTCATCCCGAACAGGGTGGATTGTGGACCCTTACCACTGGCGTGATCAGCGCCGAAGTCGATAACTTTAATGGTGTGAAAGGCAAACACGTCTTTCAGACCGAGACCGGATTGAACCGTGGAAATTCAGGTGGGCCACTCTTGGATGGAGAAGGGCAGATGATCGGAGTCAATACGGCGATTGCCCGTGTGGCCTCGGATGGCCTTCCTATTACGAGCATCAGCTTCTCGCTCAAGTCGAGTGTTGCCGCACAATGGCTGCGGGAGCAAGGCGTGGGGGGACGAGCTGGGCGGGAGACACCATTACCCACTGGACAGATGGAGCCTGCTCCCGACCGACCACTGGCTCCATCAGTTCCGCCACAGGGCAAACCAATCCAGCCTCCTCAGTCTGATCTGTCACTCAGGCCGACGATGAAACCGGATGCGGCCCAGCCGATTCCTGGTCGTCCCTATAACCTCGATCAGTTGATCAGTGACCGTGCGAAAGCAGAAGCCGACCTCGACAGCATGATGTCGGAGATGCGTGGGAGGATGAGGGGGAGATAGAATCGAGAAAACCGCTTGCGCATTTTTCCTACCAGGCCGCTAAAAATTTCAGTCTCGAGGCAATACCCTGCTGAAATATTACGAATGGTGCTGGTGCCAGAATAGCCTGAGGACGCTCAAAAGTCCGTCCAGCAAGGCCGCAGCGAGCGAAGAGGCGAGGCGTACGCTTCGGTACGTTGAGCCTCTGAGCGAAGTGAGAACGATGCTGGCGGGCTTTTTCAGCGTCCTGTTTATGTCGTGATGGCCCCTTCCGAGGCCGAAGACACGTGCCGGGCGTATTTGCCCATTACGCCGGAGGTGTAGCGTGGCAATGGTTGTTTGACTTTCTTGAGGCGGGATGTAATCTCTTTCTTCGAGAGTTCCACGCTCAGCGTCCGCTTGGCGATATCAAACACGATCATGTCGCCGTTCTTCACGGCGCCGATGGGGCCTCCTTTGATCGCTTCCGGTGCAACATGGCCGGCCATCAGGCCATGGGTGGCGCCGGAGAAGCGGCCGTCGGTGAGCAATGCGACGGAGTCGCCCAACCCCGCACCGACGATGGCTGCAGTGACGCCGAGCATTTCGCGCATACCAGGTCCGCCGGACGGGCCTTCATATCGAATGACCACGACATCGCCCGCTTTAATCTGACGCGATTGCACGGCGACAAAGGCATCCTCTTCTCGGTTGTAGACCTTCGCAGGGCCACGGAACGTCATGATCGAGTGTCCGGCCACCTTCACGACGCAGCCGTCTGGAGCAAGGTTTCCCTTTAAAATGACGAGCCCGCCGGTCTGCTTGATCGGATTCGACAGCGGTCTGAGGACTTGTTGACCGGACGTTTCCTTGGCGTCCTTAGCCTCTTCCCCAATCGTCCGACCGGTCACGGTCGGCTGGCCGGCGTGCAAAATACCGGCGTCAAGTAAGCGTTTGGCAACCAACGTGGTTCCTCCTGCTGCATAGAGATCCGAGGCCACAAATCGCCCGCCTGGCTTCAGGTCGGCGAGCAACGGCACCTTCCGATTGATTGTGTCGAAGTCGTCGATGCTCAGTGTGATGCCTGCCTCACGTGCAATGGCGAGCAGGTGCAACACGGCATTGGTCGAACCGCCGGTCGTCGCGACCGCGGCAATGGCATTTTCCAGCGATTTTCGCGTGATGATCTGGCGGGGCCGGAGATCTCGCTTGAGCAGATTCATGACCATCTTCCCGCAGTCGAAGGCCACGTCGTCTTTCCGCTGATCCATGGCCGGCACGCCGTTGCGTCCCATCGGCGAAATGCCGAGGAACTCGAACGCGATTGCCATTGTGTTGGCTGTGAACTGACCCCCACAGGCTCCAGGGCCTGGGCAGGCGTGGTCTTCGAGATCTTTGAGTTCGGCAGAAGTCATCGTGCCGGACGCATGTTTTCCGACCGCTTCGAACACGTCTTGAATGGTCACGTCATGGCCTTGGAACTGGCCAGGCATGATCGAACCGCCGTAGAGCATCACCGACGGTACGTTCAGGCGAGCGAGGGCCATCACCGTGCCTGGAATGGTCTTGTCGCAGCCTGACAAGGCCACCACACCGTCAAACAAGTGTCCACGAGCCACGAGTTCAATCGAGTCGGCAATCACCTCCCGACTGATCAACGACGCCTTCATCCCCTCGGTTCCCATCGAAATGCCATCCGACACCGCGATGGTGTTGTACTCGATGGGGGTGCCGCCCGCGGCTCGAATGCCGGCTTTCACCCGTTCCGACAATCGGCGCAGGTGGAAGTTGCAGGGCATGACTTCAATCCAAGTATTGGCGACGCCGATGATCGGGCGAGACAAGTCTTCGTCGGTGAATCCAACGGCTTTCAACATCGCTCTGGCAGGCGCTCGATCGGGACCGACCAACAAAATGTGGCTCGTGAGTTTCAACTCCTTGGGCATGGCGTCATGACTTTCCTGTGTTGCTTCTGAATTCTTCCCGTCCTTCTTCACTGGGCGTACCTTTTCCCATTCGGCCCTCTGGCCGACGGTGAAGCATGAGAATCGGCTGGTGCTCTGGCGTGTGTGCTCTGGCTCGCTATTGAGTCAAGCCCGGCTCATCTAGATAGACCAAAGAAATGTGCTATTGCACGTATGTCCCTGATGGAGGTGCCGGCTTGGCGGCATCGCCACCCATGTGCGGATTGGTCATCGCGCCGCCGCCATGAGGGTTGCCGTAACCCTTGCCGGCGTCCTTATGCTGCTGCAGCACCTTGTCATGCTCGGTCTTTTCTTTCGCACGCTGCTCTGGGGTCAACAGGGCAAGCACATCACGCTTGGCCTTGATAGAGACCATACGTAGGCCGACTTGCAGACCATGGCTCTCTTTCAGCTTGGCTTCGACCGCACCCAAATCGGACTTGTCCTCATCGGTTAAGGCCCGTACCTCACGTTCCGCGACCTGGATGTCGGCTTCGGTCTTGATACGAGTCTTGTCCAGGTTGAGTTGCATGTCCTTGAGTTTTGTCACCTGTTCTGCGGTGAGTCCGAGTTGTTGTTCATGCTTGAGCAGATGTCGGATCAGCTGGCCGGTGCCGCCGTGCTTCATGCCCGCGCCATATCCACCCATCGAGCTATGCCCGCCGCCGCCGTGTCCGTAGCCTGGCTCATTGGCCCAGACCGTAGAGATACCCACGGACAGCGCGAATACCGATGCGACGCCCAGCGTCACGATGGCTTGTGTTCCCTGCTTCATACCTGCCTCCTTAGGTTAAACCGAATGAAGACGTCAATTTCCCATCAGCCCATCGAACAAGAATTGTACTGCACGTACAGCCGCAACAGACCCGTCATAAGGGGTCATAATTTTCTATAGACGCGGACTCCTTCACGTGGTGTTGGAGGCTCTGAAAGTAAATCGGTTGTAGCTTGCCAGATCGATTCACACAACGCAAGCCAACAACATACCTCGGCGAGGGTAGGTTTGTAGCAACATCACGAGGGAAATGCTCGCAGGTCTTTCACACATCGATATGACCGAACCCGCGTATTCAATGAGCGTGAGCCCACGCAGGATGCTCAAAAAGGCCGTTCAGCAAGGCCGCAGGCGGAGCAAGAACCGGAAGCATACCCTCTGGGGTATGTTGAGGATTCTTGCGAGCCGAGAACGCCGCTGGCGGACTTTTTCAGCATCCTGCTAGGGATGTGATCGGCGTCGGGCCTGAGCGAGCAGTTCGGCACGCGGGTCAGGGTGCGGGATGGCTCGGAGTTGGTCGTATAGTTTGTGTTCCGCGTCGGTTGATGAGGGCGGCATCACAATTTGGATCGTCAGGAACAGATCGCCGTGGCCGCCGTTCGCCGCAGGGAGGCCCTTGCCCTTCAGCCGAAGTTTATTGTCGGCCCGGCTCCCCGGTGGAACCTTCATCCGGACCGGTTCCATGAGCGTCGGAGCCATCACCTCAGCGCCCAAGGCCGCTTCCCACGGGAAGACGGGAAGGGAGACATGAATGTCGCTGCCTTGCCGGCGGAAAACCTTGTCCGGAGCAATCATCACCCGCATATACAAATCACCGGGCTTACCACCATTGGCGCCGGGCTGTCCCTTTCCGGCCACGCGAACCCGAGTTCCGTCCTGTACCCCGGCGGGGATTCGCACTTCGATTGTATTGGGATGCAGTGTCGCACCCTGTCCCTGACAGGTTGGACAGGGACGTCCGCGGAGGACTCCACTGCCCTGGCAGGTGGAGCAGGGCACGGGCTCTTGCAAGGTCACGCGTTTCGTGACACCGGTAAACACCTCGGCCAGCGTCAGCTGCACTTCCGTTTCGAGATCCTCTCCCTGCATGGCAAATCCACGGCCATTCCCGCTTCGCCCTCGTCCTCTGAAGAGATTTTCGAAGATATCGGAAAAACCTTCAGCCCCGAATGGAGTGTTTGGACCACTCTCCCTGCGGGCACCGGCCTGCCTGCGCGCCTGCTCGTACGCGTCGGCCTGCTCCCAGTTGGCACCAAATTGATCGTATTTCTTTCGTTTGTCCGGATCGCTCAACACTTCGTGCGCCGCATTCAACTCCTTGAACTTTTTTTCCATCTCCGATTTCTTAGACCCGCTGTGGAGATCAGGGTGGAATTGGCGCGCGAGACGACGATAGGCCTTCTTGATGTCATCTGCCGAGGCAGATTTTGGGAGACCGAGAATCTGATAGTAGTCGCGTTCAGGCATAAAATCTGTGCTTTCGATATGAACGGTCTAGGGAGAAGATAATGCCGCAGCTTACGGGGTCAATCTTTTCTTTGCAAGTTATGGACGGTCCTGCGAGATCTAACGGGTGAAGGGAGCACAGTCAGAACCCCTGATAGGACAGTCCAATGAAAGGCAATCCGAAATTAAGTCCGGAATTGGGCGAACGGGTTCCGCCATTGGAGATGTGCATGATCCGATAGCCAGCAGTCAGCGCCCATGTAGGAGTCATATGATAGGAGGCGCCGGCACCGGCCCACACCAGGAAATTAAATTGTCCCGGTTGTTCCGGCACTCGACCGCCCAAATCCGTCCACATGGGGCCTCCACCCGCCTCGACAAACGGGCCTACCCGGCCAAAGGCCGTGGAGGTATAGACCAACTTGGGTGTGAATCCTGCGCCGTAGGCCGTAATCGGTTCGTAGGTATGAATGGCAATGAGTTCCGCACCGAGTGCTACCTGACCTTGATACCAGCCAGCCCCGATCGGTTCTGTGAGTGTGATCATCCATGATGGCATGAGCGCTTCACCAAAGAGTTTGGATGATTGGCTCGACAGAATCCGCAGGGGAAATAACGGACCAGTCGTCAGTCCGAATGTGTGGCTGCCGACCGGTATGGTGTAGGGCAATTCTTC
Source organism: Nitrospiraceae bacterium (assembly GCA_035607135.1). Taxonomy (GTDB): domain Bacteria; phylum Nitrospirota; class Nitrospiria; order Nitrospirales; family Nitrospiraceae; genus Palsa-1315. The sequence continues at coordinate 594 of DATNCR010000069.1, read as the reverse complement.
TGCGTGAGCCGAGTGTAATGTCGGCAGACCCAATAGTAGGATGAGTCCCAGTTTGAGTGCGATGGTAGGGAAATATGCTCTGAGAGAGGTCACAATCGGTTCTCAGGTAGTGGGCCGGATTTACGACGCGTGGGTCTTGGCTCGCGCCATCATCTTGCAGTAGGAACAGACTTCAGCGGTGGTGGGTTGGCTGCAAGAGGTGCAGGGGTGGAGGACGGCCCGGTCCTTCTCCGTCATGGTGGTCGCAGTAGGCTGCTTCTTACTTTGCTTCTCAAGAAAACCCCAATAGAATGTCTGCTTCGTGCCTGGCGACTCAGTTTCCAGACGATTTAAGACCTCCTTGTATTGGAGCATCTTGGAGCCCTTGGCCATGGGGCATTCCTCGACGATGTAATCGATTCGATTCAACACCGCATAGGCCGCGAGTTCTCGTTCCGAGAGCCGGTAAAGGGGCTTCACCTTCTTGGCAAACCCTTCCACCGAGGCCGGCAACGACGGGCCTTGCTTATCCAGGTATTCCTCCTGCCAATGCAACACGTTGCCCAGGAGCCGGGCCGCTTCATCATCGAGATTATGCCCTGTGGCCATGACATC
>DATNCR010000102.1:0-5331 GCA_035607135.1 Nitrospiraceae bacterium | reverse complement strand
TGACGGGACTGCGGTTTCAATCAAAGCCTTCAAAAAGGCCGCAGCACTCGATGCCACAAATCCCATCGTCCAACTCAACCTCGCCCATGCCTACTGGGAACTTCGCGATCCGGCCATGACGCAGGAGTTTCTGGAAAAGTTGGTCGCCCTGGCACCGAACGAGCCCTTTCCGCATCTGGCGCTGGCCGACCTCTTTCAGGAACAGGATCAGCTCGGCAAAGCGGCTCGCCATCTCGATCAAGCCGCTGCCCGCTCAGGCAAAGATTCTGCCGTGCAATCCTATCTGCGAACTGTCACAGCCAAAGTCCGCCGAACCGAGAAGAGCGAAGAGCGGCTCACCAGCCGGGACAGCGCACACTTTACCGTGAAATTCGATGGGGAAGCCGATCAGGCTACCTGGGTCGTTGTGTTGGAAATTCTTGAAGAGGCCTATCGAGAGATCGGCCAAAAATTCGGGCACTTTCCGTCGAAGACTATCGTCGTCGTTCTCCACGCCAAGTCCACGTTCCTAAGCGAGACCGGCAGCCCCATCTGGGCCGATGGGCTCTTTGATCCCGTGCTTGGGCGCATCCAAGTTCCTGCGCAGGACGCCTTGGCAGACCGTGCATGGCTCACGCGCGTGCTGCGGCACGAGTTCGTCCACGCCCTCCTGCATGACCAATTCGGCCCCGCCGGCAGTGCCGTACCAACCTGGCTCAATGAAGGCTTAGCCATGGAATTATCAGGAGATCGCTGGTCGGATCCCGATCAGGTTATGAAGCAGGAGTTTGCACTGATCCCTCTGCCCTCCTTGGAAGGGACGTGGGGAGGATTGTCCAGTGAAGCCGCGACCGTAGCCTATCTGGAGGCGAGCTCGGCCGTGCACTATCTGATCAACCACTTTGGCATGTATCGGATGCAGGAGCTCCTCACACACATCAAGGCGAAACAGGCGCTCTCTGCCGCCATGCAATCGCAGCTCTCCCTGTCATATGAACAATTCCAGTCAAGATGGATGGATCAGTTACAAGAGCACGGAAAGAAAAGCTAACGTGCAGACTGAGCTTGCAGCATCTGCCGGACGGTCGAACCCTCTTCCTCCTCGTTAGATTAGATCACTTCCTTGTTCATCTGGTCGGATTCTTCACCAGGCCACACCGGCAAGTTCTCCGCTGCAGCATCATGTCCGGATGCCAGGTCTGTCTCCTCCACGGTCGGCTCAATCGTGTCTTCCCACATAATCAGCCGGCCCCGGTCATCCATCATTCGGATGCGAAACTCGATCTGCTGAGATAGGGAAGCCAACCCTTCTGTCTGGCCCACGACAGGCCTGCTGACGCGTTCTGTACGCGCAATGGTGCCGGCCTCGGCTGAGAAATGATCGGTCCACACGAGCTGTCCGGTTACGACATCAACGGCACGAAGGACAAACTGGGGTTGACCCTCGAGGGCGCTTCGGCTTCGGACCTGTGTCACGGTGGCCTGCGGCGCGACAAGCTGGGCTGCGACTCGGTGGGTGGAATCGGATTCTTGATCGCCGGCGTTGAGATTCAGGAGACCTTCCCAAAGAAACCGGCCCGTGGCTGCGTCATAGACGCGGAGCGTGAACGCTGAAAGTCCATCGGCTCCCGGACCGACTCCGCCTGCAAAAATCCGCTCACGCGGTTGACTGTCCGCCAACGCCGCGTCCTCTCTCACGTTCAACTCATAGGTTTCATCAGAAAGAATCGCGCCGCTCTCGGCATCGTAGGTTTTCACGGTAATCGTAGACGTGTCCGCATTCTCATACCCGACACCAGCTGCCACAACATTTCTGGGTATTTCCGGCGCGAGAGACGAGAGTTCTCCAGTCCAAGCTGTCGTGGGAAGGCCAGAGCCGATCAGAGTAGACGCGATCACTGCAATGTAGAAAGCCTTCCCTTTCCGCCCACTATTAATCAGCCACTGGTCGATCATCATGTGCGATCCTCCCTCGCTTGTACTGGAGTCTCGCATTGGCCACTTTCAGCGTAAATTCCCCACTGTGGGGAGAAAACCCATCGAAAGAGGGGGGGAATGTTGAACAGAAATGGACGGTGATGAGACTCGGAAGAAGATCGTATTGCGGGTGGGAAATCGACTACTTTTGGGATGTGTCTCGACTTGGCATACGGGACTTCTCGGATACCCCTGTAAGCGGAACCGTGCCGAAGATTGAATATCGGTACCGGGCCACAAACCAATACAGCAGATAGCCGAATGGCTTCACCAGCGGGCAACTCAAAAAGGCTGCGAGGACCCGCCCACCCTTGAGACCCGGCAAGAGGGCCAGAAAGGCATCGAGCCCACGGGCAATCTCCCCGTTAGGGCGGACCAGGAAAGCGGCATTGGGGCGACCTGGCCGATAGCCCTCCTTCAAGGCCTGCTTGGCCTCTTCGCTCTGATACGGAACCATCCGTACCTGGGCGGCATCAGCGTGAGTCTCCAGCCGTTCAAGCCCCTTCTTGGCAGTGACACAGAGGCGGCATTGTCCGTCGTAGATCAGAAGACAGGTTTGAGCAGCTCTGTCGGATGGACCTGCCATCGCCGTAACCCCTCGCGATCTCTCATTTGTCACTATCAGCATCCTGCTGTTGCTGTGTGCAACGGACGCGAGTATCATTCCCTGCATGCGACACATGTGGACGCTTATCGGCCTGCTCGCGGGGCTCTGCCTCATCGAAGCGAATACCATTCAGCTCATGCCGCCTGGCACAGAGGCAAGCCGAATCGGATGGATACTCTATCTCCTCGCATGTCCTATCACTCTCGCAAGCCTCGTATGGATCGGATGGTCCTGGACTGCCATGGCTTGCGTCATCTATGGAACTGTGGGGTTGGCGTTAGACCTTGCCACAGTCACGAGCATCCTGGGTGGGCAGGGCGAAACCGGCGCACTGTTCATCTTCAGTGTCATGAGCGGGACCGTGAACTTTTTACTGATCCTGTTCAGCGGGCGCGCATTCTTACATTCGTTCCAGGGGACCGGGCTTCCAGAATCCCGTCCTCCCAGTCCTCCATCCCCTTCTTCATCCGCAAGACCTTGATCCGTTGAAACCCAGCGTCCTCCAACCAGGTTTTCGTCTCAGCTGCCGAATAGGTATTGCCGCCCTCCGTAAACAACAACATGGAGACCGCAAAGAGACTTGCCTCTTCGGGAAACAACCCATTTCGGTCGTGGAGAAAGGCATCCTGAATCAATAGACGGCCTCCGGGATTCAAGGAAGCCAACGCACGCCGAAACAGCGATTGATTGTCTTTCGGTGAATAGATGTGCAGGACGTTCGAATACCAGATGACATCGTAGCTGCCGGGAATGCCCTCCGCCATCACATCCAACGGCAGATAGGACAGTCTCGGGCCGGCCTTGTGAGTCAACGCAATCTCTCGTGCGACATCGAGGGCTGCGGGACGGTCGCATACCGTGGCGCGAAGTGTGGGATTCTTTGCCAGGAAGGCCATCGCATAGGTGCCGGGACCGCCGCCAAGATCGAGCAGGGTCCGCACCCCACGCAGGTTGATCTGGGCTGCAATCTTCGGAGCGATTTCCAGAGTCCGGTGATGCATCGCCCACGTGAATCGACGTCGATAGTCCGGCTCCTCCGGTTCATCATGATCAAGCGGCAATCCACTCTTCACTGATTCGAGCAGACGTCCCCAATCAGCCCAATGACTGATAATCAGCCGAATATAGTCCCTTCGATAGGCCGGGTGGTCTGCATTCAGGGCCGTGGCGCCCAACCGGCTGTTCGTATAGGTCGCGCCCTTTTTCTTCAGCAGGCCGGCCATGGCAAGATTCCGGCAGAGAATGGCCAGACCCCGCTCACTGACCTTCACGTCACGAGCTAAGGCAGGAATCGTCCAGGCGTTCGTACCAATCGCTGTAAAAAGGTTCAGCTCAAGCGCGGCAATCAGAACCCGCGGTAACCGATAGGCTGTAATCGCATCGCGCAGGTCATCGAACGTGACGATCCGCCTCCTCACCTGGCCACGCCGATCGTCCGCACACACCAGCGCATCAAGTCCTGCACGGCTGCAGGATTTGCAACGTCGACGGTCCGCTCGAAGCGAGCCGCCACGTACTCATCGGTGATCTCGGACTCTTCAGAAAATCCTGATTTCAGCAGAATCGCCCGGTACTTTGAGACTGCCGGTTGGATGTAGTATTTGGCCTGCTTTGCGATCTCGTCGGCACCGAGATCCTCCGGTGTCCCATCGGACAGGAGCGTCATCGCATCGTCAATAGCCATGCCATATTGGCACAGGAGCTGCCCGTTCGGCGTGAGTTCCAACAGCCATCCATCGGGACCAAGGTCCATCGTTAACGAACCCCCGGTTTCCAGTTCCGATAATTGAGGAAATGCAGGGGCGAGCGAGGCCTTGAGGGAGGCCCATGCCGGCGAGGGTTCATCACTCATACGTGGGTCCTTCTATGGGGGAGCTCCCCATCCTTCCCCTGCAGGCCGGCGCGCAGGACTGCCAACCGTCGGGTATTCTCTTCAAGTTTTGGCAGCTGATATTTGCGGTCCATCTGCACCACGAGCTCAAGGAGATCCGCTGCCTCGCGCAGTTTTCCTATCTCTTCATAACATTGGACCAGCACGAAGCGAGCGCCGCCGGTCCTCAGCTCATCACGCGATCGCTCTGCAATGGATTGGCTGGTTTGACAGCACGCGATGGCGTCGTCATAGCGCTGCTGGAGCAAAAACGTTCGCCCGATCATGCGCCAGGCATCAGCCACCCCGCCCTCATTCCCCAAGCGCCGCATCAAAACCAGCGACTGTTCATAGTATCCAATCGCCTGCTCATACTCCTTTGTCTCACGCGCGACTAAACCAAGATCCGAAAACAGCACTGCCTTGCCCGCCTCATCGTGACTCTTACTCATGAGATCCAAGGCTTCGAGGTAGTAGGCCTTGGCGCGATCCCATTCCCCCGCATCGGCCCTCAGGTTCCCCAAATTGCCCAAGGTTGTCCCAATCCCCTTGTCATCTCCGAGAATCTTCTGAAGCTCCAACACCTCTTGATAGTAGGTCTGTGCCGATTCCCGACGCCCACTCACCGCACAGATATTCCCAAGATTCCCCAGCGTGGCGGCCAATGCCCGTTGATCCCCAGTCAACCGGTCGCATTCCAACGCCTTCGCATAGCAGGTATAGGCATCAGTATAGAACCCGCGCGCGAAATGCTCGTTCCCCTGGCGATTGAGTTCTTCGGAGAGTCCGTTACGTAGTGTCATCATGATGATTGGAGCGACCGTTCGACCGCCTGCTTGGCACCGGTGAGGATCGAGGCCCCGTCGCCGACCAACAGACTATCGAAATGGTATTTGAG